>JANNAO010000202.1:0-2472 GCA_031384405.1 Verrucomicrobiota bacterium
CCGGCGAAATCTTCGTCATCATGGGCGCGAGCGGCAGCGGCAAGAGCGTGTTGCTCCGCCACATCATCGGCCTCGAAGCACCGGACGCGGGCGAGATTCTCGTCAACGGTGAGTCCGTTCACTCCAGCGATGTCGCCAGCAAATATCGCATGGCTCTCGTCTTCCAATCCGGCGCGTTGCTCAACTCCCTGACCGTCGGCGAGAACGTCGGGCTTTATCTCAGTGAACACAGGCTCAAAACGCCCGATGAAATCCGTAAGATCGTTTTGGACAAACTAGAAGTCGTGGGACTCAAAGGCACGGAAGACAAGTTGCCCACCGAACTGTCCGGCGGCATGAGGAAGCGCGCCGCCATCGCCCGCGCCCTGGTCATCGAACCGGAACTCATCCTTTACGACGAGCCCACGAGCGAGCTGGACCCCGTTTCCTCCGTCGTCATCGGGGAAGAGATTTATCAACTCAACAAACGCATCGGCGTCACGTCACTCGTCGTCTCGCATGATCGCGACCTCGCGTTTGGCATCGCGGATCGCATCGCGGTGATGCACGAGGGCGAGATTGTTGCGCTCGGATCGCCCGACGAAGTGAAGCGCAGCCAGCATCCCGTCATCCGCAAATTCATCCACGCAGATTTCAAACGTCAACCCAAAGCCTGAAAGCCTATGAAAAACACAATCGAAACCCGGCTCGGTTATTTCGTGTCCATCATCGTCATCGCAGCGGTGTTCATCATGATCATCGTCGGTGGCTTTGAGAAATTTCAAAGCAAACTCCGCGTCCACGCGCTGTTCGATTCCGCGCAACAACTCAAACCCGGCGACCGCGTCAAACTCGCCGGCGTGGAAGTCGGCAAGGTCAGTTCCATCATGCTGGACTCGAACAAAGTCGTCGTGATCATGTTGCTGCACACCGATGCTCCCGTGAAGGCGGACAGCGTGGCGAGCATCCAGATGGCGGGATTGATGGGGCAGAATTTTGTGTCGCTGGAATTCGGGACGATAAAGGGCGGCCCCGTTTCTAACGATGCGTTGCTCAACTCCGCCGAGCAGCCGGACTTCACCGTCATCATGAAAAAATTGGATGGCGTCGCTTCCGGGATGCAGGGACTCACCAAGACATTGAGCGGCGAGAAGATTGATAATCTGCTCATGCCGCTGACCGAAACTGTCAAAGACATCCGCACCACGAGCGCGCAGATCGCCTCCGGCAAGGGCACGATTGGCAAACTGGTTTTCGACGAAGCTCTCTACAACACCGCACTCACCACGGTTTCAAATCTTCAGAACACGAGCGACGAAGTAAAAGCCGCCATCGCCGAAGCCAAGAAGACATTCATGGGCGTCAACGCAGGCGAAGGCACGTTAGGCAAACTGGTGAAGGATGAAAAACTTTACGCTGAGACGACCGCCGCGATGACGCAAATCAAAGAGATCGCGCAGAAGATCAACCAAGGCCAAGGCACGATCGGCAAACTCATCAACGAACAGGAGTTCTACAAGAACGCCAAGATCACGTTGCAGAAGGTGGACAAGGCCACGGAAGGATTGGAAGACCAAGGGCCGTTGAGCGTGCTGGGAATCTTGTCGAACCAGTTGTTCTGAGCGGCCCTCTCGTCCTCGTCCTCGAATCCCCTCCCGAAAATCGAGGACGAGGACGAAAAAAGGAGCGGCTTTCGCCGCTCCTTCCTCCGTAACAACAACTCTGTTCACAACAACCGGTCGTGCAACCCGGTCAAATTCCGATCACTCTTTCTTGGGGCCTTTGCCGCCGCGCTTCTCACCGGGGCCACCTTCGTTGCCTGGGCTGGCACCAGGTCCGCCGGGGCGACGTTCATCGCGGATCTTTTCCCACTTGGCGTATTGCTCGGCGGTGAGGATTTCTTTGATCTTCGCGTTCATCACTTCGCGGGATTCTTTCATCTTCTCGCGGCGTTCTTCCGGCGAGAGATCTTTCATAGACTCGCGCTGGGCTTTGAAGGCTTCTTGAAGCTTGGTTTTCTGCTCCTCCGAAAGGCCAAGCTCCTCAGCCATCTTCTTGAGCATGTCGCCGCGTTGACCACCGCCACCGGGTCCGCCTTCGGGACGTTCAGAACGATTCGGGCGATTAGGTTTATCCTCAGCGCGAAGCGTAGGAGTGAAGGCGATCAACGCGCCCGCTGCGAGAGCGGCCAACAGACTGACTTTGTGCATTTTCATAAACTGTGTTTCTTTCTTTTTTGTCCGCGCCTTCATGACGCGGCAACTGGTGAGAGAGACGCAGGGTCGTGGAGAATGGTTACAGCGAAACTTTTTTGGACCGCTAGGACGTGTTTTCAAAATTGCTTTAGGTTTCAGCACCGGAGGTGCGGTAGGTGGTAGCCCACGGCGGGAGCCCTTGTCATTACCCACAAATTTTCGGGGCTTGAGTTAGATTTGTGAATAGTGGTTTATGAATGGGTGGGCGTTGCTGCGGCACGCCGAATCGGTTCCTCAC
>JANNAO010000204.1:0-6424 GCA_031384405.1 Verrucomicrobiota bacterium
CATCCGGCTTAATAACGTGTCGCGCAGCGCCAGGAGTTCCTCGCCGAGCGGCGTGACTTTCTCGACCATCGGCGAGTAGAGGCATTCCAGGATGTTCGGGTTCGCCTTGAGCGCCATGGTGAGAAATTTCTGCAATTCCCAGTAGCAGCTTTGCGTGGCGTTGTCCTCGAATTGTTCCGGCGCACCAAAGAGCGACCATTGCAGGTCGGCGGGCGCAAGATAGATGCCGCGCCGGTCGGTGTCGGAGTCATCATTGTCCAACCCATACGCGCGCGAGCCGACGACGCAGCGGTAGATGATAAAGGATTCCAAATCGAAGGCAGGGATCGCAGCCCCCTGTGAGCCGATGACAGAACCCGGCGCGCACGGAGTGACGCGCCCTACCTCGCTGAGTCGGTCTTTGAAATGTTTCAGCACTTCAAGCTGCTCGTGAGCAAAGGGCGCTTCAAAACCATCCGGGAAGCGAACGAGAAACTTCTCTCCTTCAACTGCTGGTGTTCGCGTCACCACTCCAACGGCTCCGCGCGGATGAACGAGAGAGTTCCCCGGCCCACGCACTTCGAGGAGCGCAACGACCTGCGTCCCGGCGAAGATGTTGTTGGGTTGGTGCGACATCGCGCGAACGGTAGCCAGTCGCGGCTGCGGATTCCAGCCTTGTTGTGTCGCCCTTACAGGGCTTGATTGGTTGGGGACACAAACCCCGGGGCTTCACCCCGGGCTGTCATATTGCGGGCTTTCAGCCCTGGAGGTTTAAGCCTCGTCACCCCGACTGCTACAAAAATCGCTTTGCTGATTTAACGACTTAACCAATCACATTTCACGCTTTCCTCGCAAACATCTCCGCCAAGGCCACGGCTTTGAGCATCGCCCTGCCCTTGTTCACCGTTTCCGGAAATTCCGCTTCCGGTTCGAAGTTGTTCACTCAGCCGCAAAACGGATGCAGCCCACACGACCGCCATACGACCTAGCGGGAAGAATTCGCGGGCGCAGATTTAGCCACAAAAATGCCCTTGTAATCACGGGCCAATCTGTCCTAATCAACGCGTCTCCACCATTCCTGGTTCGTTGGCCGTGAACCTCCAATCTTGGCGACACCGGTTCTCAACTCAGTGAACCCACGGCTGACTGAACCATGAAAAACAAATTCTTCGCAGGATTAGCGCTGGCATTTCTTTCAGCGATCAACTTCCACCCCGCAACGCTCTTTGCCCAAGGCACGGCGTTCACCTATCAAGGCCGGTTGACCGACGGCGGCGGCCCGGCCGTCGGTATTTATGATTTACGATTTGCGATTTACGATTTGAGCAGCGGCGGCGCGCAACAGGGCGGCGCGTTGACCAACGCCACAACCACCGTGAGCAACGGCCAGTTCACCGTGACGCTGGATTTCGGCGATCAATTCCCCGGCGCGGATCGCTGGTTGGAGATCGGCGTGCGCACCAATGGCGGCGGCGCGTTCACTACCCTTTCGCCGCGCCAGCCGTTGACGCCCACGCCGTATGCCATTTATTCCGTCACCGCTGGCACTGCTGCCAGTGCAGGTTCCGTGGCGGCGGCCAACATCATCGGCACGATTCCCCTGGCGCAACTGCCACCCACGGTCGTCATCAACGGCGCGAGCGGCGTCACCTTTTCCGGCAACTTCACTGGGACGTTCGCGGGCAATGGCATGGGCGTGACCAATGTGACCGGCAGCGCGCCGGGTTCGTCTGCAGGTTTGTCTTGGCCGGGCACGTTCTTGCTCGCCTCGTCGCCGATGGTCGGCAGTATCCCGCGCTCCGTCACGGCGGCGGACGTGAATGGCGATGGCAAGCTGGATTTGATCAGCGCAGATTCGAACGGGGCTTCCCTGACGGTTTTGACCAACACCGGCATCGGTGGCTTCGTTTTATCATCCACCTACGGCGTGCCTACCAGTCCGCGCTCCGTCACGGCGGCAGATGTGAATGGCGATGGCGACACGGACTTGATCTGCACACGGCAATCGCCGGGCGGGCTGATCGTGTTGACCAACACCGGCAATGGCGGTTTCGTGACGGCGTCCACAAACACCGTGCCCGGGGGCAACATCCAGATGGTCGTGGCGGCGGACCTCAACGGTGATGGCTCGCGGGATTTAGTCTGCGCGCACGCTGGCGGTACCGGCACGCTGATTGTACTGACGAACGATGGCACCGGTGGCTTTGTGTTCGCGTCCCAGAATACCGCTGGCAACAATACATTTGGGGTCGCTGTCGCGGATATGAATGGCGACAGCCTGCCGGACTTGATCGGCGCCAACAATATCACCAGCGGTACGTTGTCAGTTTTGACCAATGACGGGAGCGGTGGATTTGTGTCCGCGTCCACGAACAGCGTGGGCAACGCGCCGCGCATGGTGACGGCTGCGGACGTGGACGGGGACGGTGACCAGGATTTGGTTTCTGCGAACACGGGTAGCACCACGGTATCGGTGGTGTTGAATCTGGGCGGCGGCAATTTTGGAGCGCCGCTCCCGTTCAGCGCGGGCAACTCGCCGATCTGGGTCACGGCAACGGATATCAACGGCGATGCCAAGGTGGATTTGATCTGCGCCAACAACACCACCCCCGGCACCGTGACCGTATTGACGAATCACGGCGGCGGCGTCTTTTCGACGTCGTTCACGCGCACCACCGGCAACCAGCCATACGCAGTGATCGCGGCGGACGTCAGCGGGGATGACAGACTGGACCTCATCAGCGCGAACGGCACTTCGCCCGGCACGCTGTCCGTGTTCTTCAACGTGCCCACCTTCACCGGCAGCGGCGCGGGATTGTTTAACGTGCCCGCAGACGCCATCACCGGTGGACTGACCACGAACCTGCCCGTGCTGTTGCCCGGCGGATTCACCAACATCCTATCGTTCACCAACGGCATCCTGAGGGCCATACAATGAAATTAGGTTCTTCGCTGTTTTCAGTGGAGCCGCAAAGCGACGGCAATAAGAAGTCGAGCGGCGGCGTAGAATTCTCCCTCGCCCCTTCGGAAGGGGAGAGGGCCGGGGTGAGGGGTCAAGACGTAATAGCGAAACCTGCTTTCAAACTCTCCTGGCGCACTCGGATGACTGTTCGTGAGCCATCACCATTGCCATGCCTTTCCCCTCACCCTCAATCCCTCTCCCCATCCGATGGGGCGAGGGAAGACGGTGTTGCCGCGCTTATCCAATCCGTGGCTCCACCGAAAATAGCGAAGACCCTGAAATTACATCTGTTGATACTCGCGCTGTTGCTGTCAGCGTCTGGCGCATCCGCCCAATACTCGATTGACTGGTTCACGATTGATGGCGGCGGCGGCACGAGCACGGGCGGCGTCTATTCCGTGAGCGGCACCATCGGCCAGCCCGACGCGGGCGGGCCAATGACCAACGGCCAGTATTCCGTCACCGGCGGATTCTGGGCTTTGCCCACGGCGATCCAAGTCACCGGCGCACCGACGCTCACGATTGTTCCCGCCACTCCCGGCACCGCCACCATTTCGTGGACACCGAACACACCAGGCTTCGTGTTGCAGGAGACGTTGAGTTTGTCGCCGACCAATTGGGTGAATTCTCCGAGCGGCGCGACCAATCCGGTCGTTGTTTCCGTGACACAGCCGACGAAGTTTTATCGGCTGTTCAAGCCGTGATGGAATTTGTAGGCGACAAGGTAACGAGTCGTTCCGGCAACGAGAGAAAAACACTCCTAACATCGTGCCCTACAGATCAGCGTGGATCAGCGCAGATTAGCGGTTAAAAGTTTCGGCTAACGCCACGGCCTTCAACATCGCTTTGCTCTTATTTATCGTTTCCTGAAATTCCGCTTCCGGTTCGGAGTCATTCACCCAGCCGCCGCCGGCTTGCACGTAGGCTTTGCCGTTTTTGAGCAGCGCGGTGCGGATGGTGATGCAGGTGTCGAGATTGCCGTTGAAGCTGAAGTAGCCCACGCAACCGCCATACGGGCCGCGCGTCGTGCCTTCGAGATCAGCGATGATTTGCATGGCGCGGATCTTCGGCGCGCCGCTGACCGTGCCCGCCGGAAACGTCGCGCGCATCAGGTCGTAATTGGTTTTGTCGGCGGACAACTTGCCCTCCACGCTCGATACGATGTGCATCACGTGGCTGTAACGCTCGATGATCATCAGGTCGCGCACCTGCACGCTCCCGAAATCGCACACGCGCCCGATGTCGTTGCGCGCGAGGTCCACGAGCATGACGTGTTCGGCACGTTCCTTCGGGTCGGCGAGCAATTCCTTTTCCAAGGCGACATCTTCGTCTGCCGTCTTGCCACGACGCCGCGTGCCGGCGATAGGGCGAATCTCAACTTTGTTGTCCTCGCAGCGCACGTGGATTTCCGGCGACGCGCCCACGAGCGAAAAGCCGTCCAGTTCGAGCAGGAACATGTAGGGCGAGGGATTCACCGAACGCGCGGCGCGGTAAACGTCCAGCGGCGACGCTTTGGTCTCGACGCTGAAGCGTTGCGAACCGACGACTTGGATGATGTCGCCAGCGGTGATGAACTTCTTCGATGCAGCGACGTTCGCAAGGAACTTCTCCTTGGCCACGTTTGATTGGAATGGAACGGACGGGACTTCGGATGGGACGGAGACGGGGACGTGTTCCAACGGTTGTTCGAGCAAGGAAAGCAGCCGCTCGATTTCTTCCACGGCAGATTCGTAGGCGTCGGTCGGGCTGGTGGCTTCGTCAATCGCGGCGTTGACGAGCACGGTGATGGTTTGCGCGACGCGATCGAACACGAGTAATTGATCCGCGACGATGAAATACATCGCGGGTGTGCCGAGTTCGTCGTGGGTCGGGCGCGGCACGGTGGGTTCAACGTCGTGAATGAATTCGTAGCCGATGAAGCCCACTGCGCCGCCAGTGAAGCGCGGCAGGCCGGGCAGCGTGACCGCACGATATTTTTTCATCACGCGTTCGACGACTTCGAGGCCGTCCTTGACGCAGTTATCGCACGGAACTTTGCTAGGCGCGGGAATCCCAAACTTCTCCACGACCTTGCCATCCTGGATGACTTCAATCTTGCTGCCTGTCTGTTTGATGACCGCGCGCGGATTGCAGCCTACAAACGAGTAACGGCCGAGATGTTCGCCGCCTTCCACGGACTCGAACAAGAACGATTCGCCCTGGCCTCGGATTTTGCGATAGGCCGAGAGCGGCGTTTCGATGTCGGCGAGAATGCGGGCGGTGACGGGAATCAGGTTGCCCTGTCCGGCCAGTTTCAGAAATTCATCAAGCGTCGGTGAAAACATAAATGCGTCCGTGGACACGGTGCGGAGAGTAGCCGCGCGGCTGGATGCGGTCAAACAGGCTGTAAGTGCGAAGACGGAAAGCGTTTCGCGCCTAATGATCTTCGCAAATCCACCGATTCGCCTTCATCTCGAATCTCGGAAGTGTTCCGGCTGCAACCGCGACTACCGGCACGCGCAACGCCAGCGCGGTTTCAAATGCTTGGCTGATGCGGCTGGTCAACGCTGCTGGATCGTGGCACGTAGCTGCGGGTTCGATTTCAATCTGCATTTCCGCCAGCGAATTTCTTCGAGTGATGCGCGCGCGATACTCCGCCACGGCGTCGAAGCCGCGCACGATCTGCTCCACCGCCGTCGGATAAACATTCACGCCGCGCACGATAATCATGTCGTCCACGCGTCCGAGGATTCCGCCGATGAGCGTGAGGTCGTTGCGACCGCAGTCGCACTCCGCACTCCGCACTCCGCACTTCACCAAGTCTCCCGTCCGATAACGCAGCAATGGCGAGCCGGTGCGATTCAGCGTGGTGAGAACCAACTCGCCGCTCTCTGCCGGTTTGCTCGTGGCGGGATCAATCACTTCTGCGAAGTAAGATGATTCGATCACATGCAACACGCCGGGGCGTTGCGGACATTCGTGCGTCACCGGGCCAACCTCCGTCATGCCGTGATGATCGAAGATGCGCGCTCCGGGCCAGAGGGATTCGAGTTTCGCGCGTGTGGCCGGAATACTGCCGCCGGGTTCGCCTGCGACGATGATGGTCTTTATGCTGAGTGATCGCGTCTCAATTTTCTCTTCAGCGGCAACCTCTGCAAGTCGCAACGCGTAAGTCGGTGTGCAGCAAAGCACATTCGCCTTGTTGTCGCGCATCATCCGCAATCGTGCCGCACTGCTCAGTCCGCCGCCCGGCAAACAGAGGCAACCCAGCCGTTCCGCAGATTCAAACGCAAGCCAGAAGCCGAGAAACGGCCCGAAAGAAAACGCGAACATCACGCGGTCGCCCGCGCCGACTTCTGCCGCGCGAAAAATCTCCGACCAGCTTTCGATCATCGCATCCCAACTTTCCGGTGTGTCGAGCCAGCGCAATGGCGTGCCGCTCGTGCCGCTGGTTTGGTGGAAGCGCGTGTAGCAATTGAGCGGATAGGTGAGGTTCGTTCCGTG
>JANNAO010000139.1:0-2923 GCA_031384405.1 Verrucomicrobiota bacterium
GCCGAGCCATGGAAAATTTTGTCTGCCTTGAAGAATCCCTTGCAAGACGGGCCGCCACAACACAAGCAATCCGACAACGACCGTGAGCCAAAGCGCGACGGGGTTCGCAATCTTGAGCGCGGTCATGATTTCCTGTCTGAACACAAACACGCCACCGGCAACAATCAACCAGAGACAGAACGCCGCTTTGATCACAGAGCGAAATGTGGAAGCGAGCAACCGTTCCTTGTCCGCCGTCAATGCGCCTGCGGCTTGCTGTGCAAAAACACTTTGCAGTCCGACTGCGGGAACTCCCATCAGCGTGATGAGTTGAAGCATTGTCGTGAACACGCCGTATTCATCCTTGGGCATTTTCTGCGCGATACTGTGAACAGCGAACATCAGTCCGCCGCCAAGCACCGTGGCGATCATCAACCAACCACTTTGCCGGAAAAATGTGAGATGACCGCCTTTGTCAGACTTTGGAACGGGTGACGTTTGCATTGCTTCTATTTCCATGAGCCTTGGACAATACGCAATGGATTCGGTTCAAGGAAGTGATTTCAGGAAGTTCAACAGCATCGCCCGGCCTTGTTCTAATTGGAAAATCTCAATCCATTCGTCTGCCGTGTGCGCTTGTGCGATGTCGCCCGGACCGAACACCACGCTGGGAATTCCGCCGCTCGCCAGCACGGCAGCGTCGCAGAAATAATGCAGGCCGACCGCGCGCTTCTGGCCAAGTGTGCCGAGAAATTGTTTCACCAACGGCAAGCGTTCGCTCGTCTCCAACGCGGGACACGGACTGAGTTTCACATTGGAAACAGTGGCGTTCAGCTTCCGCAATTTCAGAAACGCACTCATCGCGAGCCGCGTCGCAGATTCTGATTCACCCGGCAACGTGCGACGATCCACGCCGATCACGCAACTGTCCGGCACGATGTTCGTCTGCGTGCCTCCGCAGATCGTTCCGACGTTCACCGTGCCGTGGCCGAGCAACGGATGTTTCTTCCGCTTCAACTGCGCTGCGTATTTCGTCTCCAACAAATCCACCACACGCGACATCGTATGCACGGCATTGTCGCCGAACCACGGCGTCGCACCGTGCGCGGCACAACCGCGCGTCTCCACTTCCAACCACACGCTGCCTTTATGCGCGGTGGCAACGGCAAGCCGGGTAGGCTCGCCAACGATGGCGAGATCGGCTTTGAACTTTTTCTTCGCCAGAAATCGCGAGCCGCTTTGCCCATGCTCCTCGTCCACAAGTCCGATAAAGATGATTTCTGTTTCACGCGGACGAGCCTTCATCGCCGCGAGATCGCACAGCGCACCAAACATGACCGCCACTGAACCCTTTGTGTCGCACGCGCCACGACCATAGATCCGCCCGCTGCGTGTCGTGGGTTTGAGTTGCGCGTCGCTCACCACGTTCACCGTGTCGAGATGCGGCGCGAGCAGGATTGTTTGGCGAACTTTTCCTGACGGACGCAATCGCGCGATTACATTTCGGCGACCAGGAAGAACCTGCTGAAACTCGATGTCCAAACCTGCGCGTTTGCCGAGCGTGGCGAGAAAATCCGCCACACGCGCTTCGCCTGCGTGCGGATGGTTCGCTGGCAGGAAAGCACTATTCACGCTCGGCAACGCGATAAGCTCGGACAGAAGTCTGGCGGTTTTTGTCATGTTACGTCGTAGTTTAGCCAATGCGTGGGAAACAAGTCGAGGCGGAGAAATCCATGGGACACCGCGAACATTGCGCGCTGGCTCTTGCCTGATAACCTCACGGCGATGTCTGACATTGTCCTCGCCACGCTCAACGCGAAATATATCCACGCGTCGTTCGGTCTGCGCTATCTGATGGCGAACTTGGGCGAACTGAAATCACGCGCCACATTGTTGGAGTTCGACATCAACCAACGCCCGCTGGACATCGCAGAAGTGTTGCTCGCGCAGAATCCCCGCATCCTCGGCCTCGGCGTCTACATCTGGAACGTCATCGAAACGACAGAAGTTGTCGTCGCCATCAAACGCATCCGCCCGGAAGTCATCGTCATCCTTGGCGGCCCAGAGGTGAGCTATGAAACCGCAACGCAAGAAATCGTCCGCCTCGCGGATCATGTCATCACGGGCGAGGCGGATTTGAAATTTGCGGAAGTGTGCTCACGGTTATTCAAAGGCAGAAATCCCCTCACCCCATCCCTCTCCCCATCCGATGGGGAGAGGGTGGCCGACAGGCCGGGTGAGGGGCAGGTTCCAAAAATCATCCCCGCCGAGTTGCCTGAATTCTCACGCCTCGCACTGCCCTACGAGTTTTACGACGCGAAAGACATCGCCCATCGCGTCATCTACGTGGAAGCCTCGCGCGGTTGTCCATTCACCTGCGAGTTTTGTTTGTCATCGCTCGATGTGCCGGTGCGCGCCGTGAATCTCGATCTCTTCCTCGGTGAGATGCAGAAGCTGCTGGATCGCGGCGTTCGGCAGTTCAAGTTTGTGGATCGCACGTTCAACCTGAACCTCAACACCAGCCGCACGATCCTGGAATTCTTTCTCGCGCGTCATCAGCCCGAAAACTTTTATCACTTCGAGATGATTCCCGATCGCTTACCGGAGGCATTGCGCGAAACTATTGCCAAGTTTCCTGCGGGTTCGGTTCAAGTTGAAGTCGGCATCCAGACGTTCAACCCAACCGTCGGCAAACTCATCAGTCGCAAACAGGATTATGCGAAGCTCGACGACAATCTGAACTGGCTGCGCGCCCACACGGGCGTTCATGTTCACGCTGATCTCATAGTCGGCTTGCCCAGCGAAGACATGGCGAGCTTCGGCGCGGGCTTTGACAAGTTGATCACGTTGCGTCCACAGGAAATCCAGGTCGGCATCCTCAAGCGACTTCGCGGCACACCCATCGTGCGGCACGACGTCGAATGGCAGATGACCTACGCCGCAC
>JANNAO010000255.1:0-7281 GCA_031384405.1 Verrucomicrobiota bacterium
GCCCCCGGGCCGGGTGAACGAACGCACGGTGATGAACGCGGTGGACTTGCTGCCGACGTTTTGCAGGCTGGCCGACGCGACGGTGTCGCCGGACATCGCGACGAAACTGGATGGCGAGGACATGAGCGCGGCGTTCACGGGCTGCGAACCGAAGCGGAGTCGCGTGATGTTCTGGGAGTATGGGCGCAACAATCAGTCGTTCAAGTATCCGTCGGCAACAAGTAACCGCAGTCCGAATGTCGCGGTTAGCGACGGCGATTGGAAATTGCTGGTGAACGCCGATGGCTCGGACGTGCAACTGTTCGATCTCGGTGCGGATGTTTTTGAAACGCGAAACGTGGCGGAGGCCAAACCGCAGATCACCGCCCGCCTGAAGCAGCAGGCCCTTGCGTGGCGGAAGGAATTGCCATAAAGCTGAACTGTCCTGTTATGAAAACTGTAAAAAAGTCCTGTTATGAAAGATACGCGAGAGTCGTGTTTGTTTTTGTTGTAATGTTGTATTTTGTCGCCACCGCGCAGGGCGGGCCGAACTTTGTCGTCATCAACATTGACGACCTCGGTTAAGCGGACAACGGACCGTTCGGCTCGAAGCTCAACCGCACGCCACATCTTGATCGCATGGCGAAGGAGGGACGCAAGCTCACTTCGTTTTACGCCGCACCGGTGTGTTCACCCTCGCGCGCCGCGCTCATGACCGGCTGTTACGCCAAGCGCGCGCTGCCGATTCCGCACGTGCTTTATCCCGCCGACGGCATCGGGCTTTCGCCGAAGGAAATCACCGTGGCCGAAGTTTTGAAAGGCGCGGGTTACGCGACGGCCATCATCGGCAAATGGCATCTCGGCGACCAGCCGGAGTGGCTGCCGAACGCGCAGGGATTCGATCTTCACTTCGGTCTGCCTTACTCCAACGACATGGGTCCTGTCGCCGACGGAGTGAACAGCGATTTGGGCAAACCGCTTCCAAAACAGGATAGAAAGAAACAGCCGCCGCTGCCGCTGCTGCGCAACGGAAAGGTCGTCAAGCGTGTGCTGCCGGACGACCAGCAATCGCTCGTTGAAATCTACACCGACGAAGCGGTGAAATTTATCAAGGAGAAGAAGGGCGCACCGTTCTTCCTCTACCTGCCGCATAACGCCGTTCATTTCCCCATCTATCCTGGCAAGAAATGGGCCGGCAAATCGCCGAACGGAATTTACTCCGACTGGGTGGAGGAAGTGGATTGGAGTGTGGGCCGCATCCTCGACACGCTGCGTGAAAACGGGCTGGCGGAAAAGACGCTCGTGATCTTCACCTCCGACAACGGCGGCACGCCGCGCGGGGTCAATGCTCCGTTGCGTGGACATAAAGGCAGCACGCTCGAAGGCGGCATGCGCGTCCCAACTCTCGCGTGGTGGCCCGGCAAAATCCCCGCCGCCACGGAGACCGATGCTGTCAGCGCCATGTTCGACATCCTGCCTACCTTCGCCGCGTTGTCTGGCGCGAAACTTCCAACCGACCGCAAACTTGACGGCGTCAGCATCTGGCCGCAGCTCGCCGGGCTGCCGGACGCCAAGCCGGCGCACGAGACTTTCTACTATTACTACGGACTCATTTTGAACGCCGTCCGCCACGGCGACTGGAAATTGCAAATCGCGCAAGGCAACAAAGCCGCCGATGGAGGAGGATTCACCCCTCAGCTTTACAATTTGAAGCGCGACATCGGGGAGAAACAGGATGTTGCAGCGGCGAATCCGGAAATCGTGGCCCGACTTCAGACGCTCATTGCCGCGATGAAAGACGACCTCGGCCTGAATGACAAAGGCTCTGGCTGCCGTGAACTCGCGCGCAAGCCCGATGCCAAGCCGCTCATTCCGCATGACCATGAGGGCGATTCTCGAAAATAATCCCCGGATGGGAAAATAAAGTTCCAGATCGATTTGGAAGAATTTCGCCTGCCCCAATGTCTCGGGGTTGCCGGGTTTGGCAAACTTTGCGATGGCAAGCCGGCCATCATCCAGGTTGACTGCGCTCGCTCCGCCGGGAGAGATGGCACTTAGGAAGTCACGCTGGGAGTGTGCATGTCTGGTTGATATTCAATTGAACATCGCCGCATGCTTAATCTTGGCGCAATTGTTCAAGCATGGCTTTAACTGCGCGTCCTATTCCAAGCAAAACTCCTTACCGCGAGGAGTGCTATTTGCCGAGCAATCGTCTGGCTTCATCCATAAGCGGATGTTCAAACGCGCTGGCGTAGGTGTCGAGGATGGATGCTTTGAGACGTAGTTGTCGTCCAGTTTTGCGCCAGCCAGAAACAGCCGTGAAAACTTCACGAAGAATTTTCTTCGACTCGGCGGTCTTGATGCCGAAGCGTTCAGCAGCGGTCATTGCCCCAGCAATGGTCGGTTCTGCTTGATCCTCGGTGATGGCGGTTTTGTTCATGCGAGCGCGGTCTATTTCGGGCACGGGGTTGAGATCGTAGGCGGGTGAAAGTGACCAGCGTCCCGGTTCGTGCATCAGAAAACCATGATTGCGAAGGTGGTCGTCATAGTTGCTGGCAAGGAGTGAGAAGACAAGGCGACGCCACAATTCGCGGAGGTCGCCGGGGACATCATTACCAAATTGGCGGACGCCGTCGGCCAGCAGGGTGTAAGCGCCAGAATCGCCTTGAGGCAGGCCCAGCAAAGTCGCCGCAGAAATGAACGGAATGCGGTTTTTTCCCGCGCGATCAAAACGAGTGATAACGGCGACGCTTTGTGTGCTGATAGACACGAGCCGGTGTTCCGCGACTTGGATGCCCGCTTGTCCGGCGAGGGTAAGAGCAAGAATTTCGCCCGCCCCAATATCTCGGGTGTCGTCGGGTTTGGGAAACTTCGCGATGGCAAGCCGCTCGTCAGCCAGACTGACTGCTGATTTGGGCCGGGCACCGCCGAGCGGCGAACCCGCGCCGAGAAGGAAACGCAAATCTTGGGCGGTTTCAGTCTCGCTGTGAATTGCGTCCGTGGCGTGAAGGAGAACGTTGAGGCGCATCAATGGCGGAAGCTTGCCGCTGGTAGGTGCGAGAAAAGGGCTGTTCGCATCAAGCCGGAAACGTAACGCGCCGATGCGTGACGCATCGTCAAGCGCCAGCACGTAATCAATGTCGCGATACGGCTTTTGCGCGAGGACTTTCTTGCGGACGGCGCGCTCAATCAAGATGCGACCCCAACGGTCAGGCCCGCAGTCCTGAATTGCTCCGAAGAGCACCCTGCCATGATGAGCACCGCGTTGCAGCGGAAGCGATGTGGGGTCAATTGCGAAGGCGTCAACACGCTGGAGCCATTCAGTCTCATACTCAAACGAGACGGACGAACCCTGTTCAGCCCCGTGGAGCCGCCCAACGAGATGGGGTTGTCCCTTCCAATCAATATGGACTTCCAAGCTCATGTGCGGGGGCGGTGAATACGCTGCGGCAGTCGCCGCTCGTCTAAACTGAGAGCGAGTTCATCGCTCGAAGGCGCAGCCAGATTTGCCAGCCGGTCATGCAATTTGAGGACAAATGTGGCTGTCACCAAAGTGCCAAGCGCGACTGTCGGATCGCCACGCTCAAGCCGCCAGAGCGTATCACGGCTGACAAAAAGACGAGCCGCCATGTCGCTTGTGGAGATGCCGCGCTTGCGCCGCGCGAGCGCGAGGTCGCGGCCCAGCTTGCGGAGCGCGTGGGCGGCCGGCAACGGAATGGAGCCAGTTTTCGACATGCGTTTAGCGTCCTGTATTACAGACACTATGTCAATAAGCGTCTTGTTTATCTGACGTTGCTGTTTTGACTATCGCAGAGACGTATCTGTTCCACTGCTAGTTCACGTTGATTAAGCGGACACCAAAACGGACACCAAACTGATTAAAAATGATATGACCGGATAAAGCAGGTAATGCTTGAATACCCAATAGAATCAGGCATATTTGAACTGCAACGGCGGGGAAATCAGGCCGATTCCGACCTTCGCCTCCAACTTCAAGTTGCACTTTTGCAACGGATTGTAGATTCCAGAGGGGACAAGTGCTAGGGCAAGTGCCAGTGAAATCAATACCGGAATACGACTCAACCACTACTCCGGCATTGCTCGGGCCATCACTCGCGATGACGGGATTCGCAGCCCGTTTGGTGTAGCTGATACACCCAAAGCCACGTTCAGTTTCATAGCTTCGGACAGAAAGTCTTAACTTATAAAGCGTCGTTTCATCCTCTACCGCCGCAAGCTCGACGGCACGTTCTATGTCTAAGATACGCAAACCCTAAAGCAGGAAAGCCTTGGCACGAAGAATCGCGCCGAGGCGGTGTCGTTGCTGAACGCACGCAACGAATCAGTTCGTCAACCGCAACTGAATCTCCAGATCGCCAAGGCTGATTTGGCGGGAACGGATTCAGGCGTCTCGACCCGGACATGGCAGCACGCATCGAAGCGTTGACCAACACCAAGCAGGACGCGAACAAGGAACGCTGTCTGCGCGTCGTCAAAGATTGCGCACTGATACCATTGCTCCCGCAGGTCATCATTGAAATGCAAGGCGAGTCTCTTTTGAAAGCTCTCCACATTGGAACGGTCTTGACGAATGTTTATCTCCGGCGTTTGCACAATTTCTGCGTGGACATGAACTGGCTGCCGTGACCGCTCATTCCGAAACGGCAGTGGCCTGCGGTGCGATTATATGGGAAGAATATTGCAAGATTGTGGCGCGAAACCACAAGCCCGTGTCCATCGCAGACCGTGATATGTCAGCGAGTTTTGGTCATGAGAAAATTCTAGCACTTCATAACGGCAGTACAGGATCGGGGCATTTCGCGACAAATTCCGCTGGCAGAGTTAGAAACACCGTGGATTCCTCGTAGCTGATTCGATCCACATTTTTCACCGGGATCAGCATCACATCGCCGGAAAACCGGTGTCCAGTCTTGATGACCAACTGACCTATCGCCCAAGTCTGAGGGTCCATCATAAAATCACTGATATGCCCAATGACGCCGTCGCTTCGCGTCCGGATTTGGTAGCCGTTCACGGCTTGTGTGCTGCGAAGGTGCGCGTCGGCAGCATTGAGTTGCGTGCCGAACGGAACCGTTGGCTCAATCGGCAAGGCACTAGGCGGCAGTTCTAAAATTGGAAAGCCGCTCAATCCCCACAACGCTTCGCCTTGCCAGTAGTAGGGCCAGCCGAAATAGCGGTAATACTCCTCTTCGTATTGTCGCGATACTGGCTTGTGCAAATCAATTGAGGGGCTGTTCTCTATCTGCTCCCGCGTCAGATTGACGAGCAAAACATTTCCTGATTCTTGAAGTCGGCCTACGGAGTGAGGCGAGATAAGCACCTGCCGCCCCGGCAACCATGAGCCGGTGTCCGCAATTAAATAACGAACCGCCCAGTTCTGGTCGTCAAAATAGAAATCTTTCACATGGCCGATCTCGCCATCGGACGCGCCGAGTTTGTCTCCGTATAATTGTTTGATGCTTCGCAACATGATTTTGTCTTTCTTGGATTCTGCTATTTGTCTTTCTGCTTGTGAACCGGGAGGCGGAACGCTGACCAGAGCGCGGAAATCTGCCCTGCGCCTTTGAGCATGATTTGCAGCCATGAGGGTTCGGCATCGGCAGGTGGGGATTTTTTGCGCCAGAAGGACGCCACGCCTGCAACCAGCGTTGCCGTGGCGGACGCAAACGAGCGGATGGTGCTGGCTTCGGCGGCGAGTGCGGACGCTTTGCCCGCCATCGTCTGCCAATCCTGAACCAACTGCGCGCGGTTGAGTTCGCTTTCGGCGATCAACATTTGTTTCCGCGATTCAAGCGAATTTATTCGAGTGTTTTTTCCAAACATGCTCGGTCCTTTCGGAGTTGATCCAGAGTGGCGGAAAGTGTCTGCCAGTCGCGCAGCAATCCGGTTAGTTGCCGACAGAGCCAAATGCAGGCTGCTGCGTAGAGAGTGGTCAACGCAATGAGGACGGCTACGGGCGAGTACGCCCACAGCAAAACCACGATGGTCGCCGTGAGCGTCAGACTGGCGAGCAGGCCGAACGCCGCCACGCCAAGAGCCAGAAGTAAAGCGTGCAGGAGTCGTTCGCGCTCCTCCTGCACTTCCACTGTCAACAATTCAAGCCGGTTCTCACCGATGGTCAACAATCGGCGTGCAAACTGTTTCGACGTTGTGGCCAGTTGCTTGAAATTGACGGAGGATTCTTCCATAACTTGATCAATCACGGGAGCAGCGGCGTCCCAGGAGATAACCGACGAGTGCCCCGACGCCGACGCCGATGGCGATGGCTTGGTAAGGATTCTCGCGAACGGTTTTGTCAGCGACCTTGGCGCCTTCAACGGCTTTGTCGCGAACGCGACCGTAGATTTCCTTGCCGCTTTCCAACGCGGCGGCGAGGCGTTTGCGGGCTTCACCGACTTTTTCTCCGGCGACGTCTGCGGTGGCGGCCATCAACGCGCGAGCGTCTTCGGCCAGTTGGCTTACGTCATGACTGATTGCTTGGGTTTCTTTGCTCATAATTTTCGGGTGTGTTTTTTGTTTGTGTTTTTTAACGGTAGATTTAGTGCGTCTGTGCGGTGGACGGCTTCCGGCGAGCAAGACACATTCAAGATCGAGTTTGTTCCACCGAATGCGTTGGGTATGCTTTCACGGGCAAGCGGATCAGGAATCCATTCGCCGTCCACCACAAGGCAGTATTCGTAGTTGCCAGGTGGCAAAAAAGCTTCCTTTATCCAAAGACCGCTTCCGACTGACTGCATGCATTTTGTGGTGGGGTGCCAGTTGTTGAAGGTGCCGGCAACACAAACGGTGGCGGCGGTCAGATGAGTGAACTTAAAGTTAACTTGGATCAACGCTTGCGCTGCGTCTGGAGCATTGTCGTGGTTCTGGTTGTGTTTCATGGTTGGTGATTCATCGGGATAGGAGCGCTTGATTTTGAAAGTGCGTTCTGTTGCCCGTCACCATAGTGCGTCGGGATGACCTACGGGTGCTATGGGGTGTTACCCTACCCGCCTTGAATGGGAGTGCCGCAAAGTCTTGAATCCGCTTCGCGCAAATCCAATTCAACGACCGTGCGTCTGGTTTTGGTTGCTGCGTTCCGCCGGACGATTGGATTGGCGCGGAGCAGAAATCCTCGAAGTCTGTGCGCGGATTTCTGCGCGTCCCGCCGAACCCCGGGAGTCCCGCGCCAGAGGATAATCCCGTGGGTCGAGTGGAGATTTTTTGCTCGGAGTGTTTTTCTGACTGGGGTCTGTATTTGTTTTTTCTTTCATGGGTAACTCGTGTTTTCGGTAAACCAACATT
>JANNAO010000259.1:0-2725 GCA_031384405.1 Verrucomicrobiota bacterium
GACAACGGATCAAGATCGGGTCGAAGACGTTTGAAGTGGTCGGCGTGTTGGAGAAACAGGGTTCGTTCATGGGTGTTTTCAGCATGGATAATCAAGCCGTCATCCCGATCCAGCAATTCATCACCACCATCTGGAACAATCCCGACATCGCCATCCATGTGAAGGCGCGACAGCTCGCCGAACTCGAAGATGCGCGCGAGGAACTGCGTCATGCGATGCGGAAGATTCGTCGCCTTCAACCGAACGACGCCGACGACTTCGCCATCAATCAACAGGAACAATTTGTGCAGATGTTCAATCGCGTGGCAGGAACGATTGCGGCGGTCGGATTCTTCATCACCGGACTTTCCCTGTTCGTCGGCGGCATCGGCATCATGAACATCATGTTCGTCTCCGTGGCCGAGCGCACGCGCGAGATCGGCATCCGCAAAGCTATCGGCGCGAAACGTCGCACCATCCTGCTGCAATTCCTGACGGAGGCGGGCTGTATATGTTTGATGGGCGGATTGATCGCGCTGGCTATCGCATGGCCGTTGACGCTCGTGATGCAACGGTTTCTGCCAGCCACGATGTCGCTGACCATCGCAGGTGTGGCGTTGTTGGTATCGCTGGTGACGGGCGTAGTGTCCGGCTTCCTGCCCGCGTGGCGCGCGGCGCGGATGAACCCTGTGGATGCACTGAGGAGTGAGTAATTCCTTGAAAGCGTTAACTTCCAAACAAATCTCAAACTTGCTTCGCGAAATGGGGCAGATTGAAGACCCGCACTGCGCTGAGGATGTTCCGGCATACATACAACACATACAATTTTACGTCCCGCAAAATTACGGCAGAGTGGAAAGTTTTGTATCAAGATACATCGCAGAAGTAATAATAAAGGGAGATTTGGTGTTTCAATTAGCTGACTGGTCACCTTGGGATGAAGCCCGCGTATATGTAATCAAGAGCCTTTGGCCGGAATTTGATGAAACAAAGAATCAAGGATTCGGTGGAGGGCTTTTATTTTCCCAAACCGAATCGTCAAAAGCGTTGGCTTTATTCTCATTGGTAACTGTGTTCGGCTGGAAGTGTTACCTGTATAGCGATGACTTATCGCCTTTACAATTGGGAGGGTGAGATTTTCGACGCATGGACATCCTCTAGTGAGAAAATGGATTCGATTAAACAACTCATAAACCAATATAAATTTGAGTTTGTGCCGTACGGAGATGATTGAATTAGGAATCCCTTGAAACATTTATCCACACAAAAAGTATTCGCCGAAGCGCGCGAGAGCCTGTTCATGGCGCTCAACGCCGTGGCGGCGCACAAGCTGCGCTCCGCGCTCACGTTACTGGGCGTACTCATCGGCGTGTTCTCGATCATCGTGGTGATGACTGCGATGCGCGTGTTAAAAACCAATGTCGAGACGGAGATGAGTCAGTTGGGTGCGAACACCTTCAAGATCCAGAAATGGCCGGAGCTGCAATTCGAGGGGCCGGCGGGTTGGGAGAAATTCCGCAGACGCCTCAACATCACGCTCGCACAAGGAAAACTTGTCAAAGAGAAGGCGACGCTCGCGGCGAGTGTCGGGATCGAGGAGGATTTTTGGGCCGGACAGATCGAGACGCGTTTTGAAAAGTCTGCGCCCGGTGTCCGTATCATGGGTGAAACTCCCGGAAGTTTTCCCGCCAAGAATTGGACCATCGCCGACGGACGCGCGCTGACGGACAACGACGTGGACAACGCGCGCGATGTCTGCGTGCTGGCTGATGGATTGGCGCGGACGCTGTTTCCGCTCGGCTCACCCGTGGGCGAGAAGTTGAAGATGGACGGCATCAACTATCAGGTCGTTGGCGTGCTGATGCCCAAGGGCGCGACGATGGGCGGCAGTCAGGATAATTTTGTGATCGTTCCCATCAGTGCCGGACTGAATCGCTTCGGCTCTTGGCGGCGGAGTCTTTCGATTCTGGTGCAGGCCAAGGACAAGGCGAGCTATGAAGATTGTGTGGAACAGGTGCGCGGGATTCTGCGCGTGGCGCGGAAAGTTCCGCCGGGCGCAGAGGATGGTTTTGAATTGTTCTCCAACGATTCACTCATCGCGCAGTTTGATAAATTCACACAAGCGGTCCGCATCGGCGTGGCAGTGATCAGCTCCATCGCATTGCTTGCGGCGGGCATCGGCATCATGAACATCATGCTCGTCTCTGTGACGGAACGCACGAGAGAGATCGGCATCCGTCGCGCCATCGGCGCGAAGAAGCGCAACATCATGACGCAGTTCATCGTCGAGGCCGTGGTGCTGTGCGAAGTGGGCGGGATCATCGGCGTGGTGCTGGGAATTCTGGGCGGCAACGCCGTCGCTCTCTACTTCAAAGTGCCGCCGACAATTCCATTCGACTGGATCGCGGTCGGCCTCGCGCTCTGCTCGTTGGTGGGAATTATTTTCGGAACTTACCCTGCGTACAAGGCGGCGAATTTGGATCCGATCGAGTCGTTACGGTACGAGTGACCCAACTTGTTCGCGTTGCAGTTGAAAAATCTTTGCGAGAAGATTGCGAAAAAAGATTGCCAGTCACTCGCGCTATCACTACAAACCCGATGTCCCAACGTTGACGGCAAAATGTTTTGCCTGAGAACAAAAAATTATTAACACAAAAAATTGATCGGGGGTGAGGAACATGGCAGCGAAGAAAAAGAAAGCAGCAGGTAAGAAGAAAAAGTAGTCCCTTTCACAACCGGGATGGAA
>JANNAO010000270.1:0-14942 GCA_031384405.1 Verrucomicrobiota bacterium
CTTGTTGAACGCGCCCGGCAACGCGGTGATCAGTTCGCAAGGTGTGATCACCTGGACACCGGGCGAGAGCGAAGCTCCCGGCACGAACATCATCACCACGGTCGTGAGCGATGGAACAGTCAGTGTGACGAACAGCTTTGACGTCGTGGTCACAGAAGTGAACATCCCCCCTGTAGCTGCGAACAATAGTTATTTCCTCACCAACAGCGTGTTGACAGTCGCCGCGAGCGGCGTTCTAGGGAATGATACTGATTCAGACATGCCCGCGAATGTTCTTACAGCTGTTCTTGTGAGCGTAACCACGAATGGCACGCTCAGTCTCAATGGTAACGGCGGATTTACTTACACACCGAATAGTGGCTTTAGCGGTTTGGATGGTTTCACATATCGCGCGAATGATGGTCTGGCAAATTCAGCCATCGCATTTGTGAGCATCACTGTGTCGAATCGTCCGTTTGTCATCACCTCTGTGGTTGTGAACAGCGGCGTGGCGGTTGTCACTTGGAATTCGACGCCGGGATTATCCTATCGCGTTCAGTATAAAGATAACTTGGGTGCGACAAACTGGAGCGACATCAATCCTGTCGTGACTGCGACGAATATCTCTTCCAGCATCACCAACGTGGTCGGTAACGCACCGCAACGGTTTTATCGCGTTCAAATTGTCCCGACGCCACAGCCTGTGATTCTTTCGTTGCAGGTGAGCAACGGGTTGGCGGTGATCACATGGAGTTCTGTTCCGGGCAAAGTTTATGGCCTGGAATACAAGCGGGAGTTGACTGATACGAATTGGACAGAGGAGTTGCCCCACATCACCGCGACTGGTTTTACAACCTCCATGACGAACAGTGTCGGGAGCAGTTCACAACGGTTTTATCGCATAAAGCTCCTCGAAGCTCCGGTCATGAATTCGTTGCCGCCAGTTGCTGTCAATGATGTGTCCATCTCGTGGAGCATCGGTAGTGCGATTATTTCGTGGGCATCAGTTGGTGGAATCAACTATGTCGTTCAATTCAAGGATCAGCTTACCGACGTGGCGTGGACGTCCCTTGTGCCGAATATCACGGCGACTGGCGCGACAAGCTCGCTGACAAACAATGTTGGCGTCAGCTTTCAGAGGTTTTACCGGGTGATGAGTCTGCCGTAAGTCCGATTTGAACCGTCAAAGAAGCAGGGTCGTGTTTAGCAAGCAGTCGTTACTCATAATCACATCATGAAATTTAACGGGCGAAATGTCTATGTGAGTCCCAGCGCGAAGATTGGGAAAAATGTCAGGATCGGTGATAACTGCGCCGTTTATGACAACGTGGTAATTGGCGATGATTCGACCATTTGCAACGACACGGTTCTTGGCGAGCCTCTCGCAACTTATTATCGCGATCCAGCCTACGTGAATCCACAGACGATCATCGGCGCAAATTCAATAATTCGTAGTCACACGATCATCTACGCCGCCTGCACTATCGGGGCGCATTTTTCTTCCGGTCATCGGGTCACCATCCGGGAGAATACAACCATTGGTGAATCCTGTTCCGTAGGGACGCTGTCGGATATTCAAGGCCACACGAAGCTTGGAAAGTTTTGCCGCTTGCACAGCAACGTGCATCTCGCGCAAGGCTCTTCAATCGGTGATTTTGTTTTCATGTATCCGTATTCCGTGATGACGAACGATCCTTATCCGCCGTCGAATGACATCCGTGGTGGGTTCATCGGCAGCTACACGCAAGTCGGTGTTCATACGGTGATCCTGCCTGGTATCAAAGTGGGAGAAAACTGTCTGGTTGGTGCAAACTCCGTGGTGAACAAACGTCTCCCAGATTTTTCGCTCGCGATGGGTGACCCGATCAAAGTCGTCATGGACATCAGAACTTACGTTGCGATGGGGAAGGGAAATCCGTATCCGTGGATGAAGCGGTTTGATCGCGGGATGCCGTGGGAAGGCATCGGCTACGATGTTTGGATACAACAGAACGCCAGCAAGCCACAGCCATGATCGTTGATCATATCGGAATCGTGGTGCGTTCTCTGGGAGAAGGCATCCAACAGTGGGAGCAGATGTTTGGCTACCGGAAAAATTCCGACATCGTTCTCAACACCCGCCAGAAAGTCCGCGTAGTTTTCCTAGCCAAAAAAGATTCGATCACGGTTAAACTTCTTGAACCAGCAGATGAGACTTCTCCCATCTTCATGTTCGCCAGACGCGGCGGTGGACTGCATCATCTGTGCTTCCGTTGCGATGATCTGAAACTTCAAGTCCCGATACTGGAAACCCTGGAAGCCAAGTTTCTCGTTCCGCCAGAGCCGGGAGAAGCCTTTAAGAACAATGACATTGCTTTCTTCTTGGCGAAAAATAATCTCAATGTCGAATTAATAGACACCATGGAAAAGCAGGGTTGGCGGGCAGTAGAATAGTGACAGGATGGCCCGTTTCGTGCGAGCAAACCTTCAAGACGAACCGTTTTTACACAGACAAACAAACCAATAATGATATGCCGATGGACGAAGTTAATGTGAAAGCACAGATCAAAAAATTTATCGCTGAGAACATGTTGTTCAGCGGAGATGGCTTCACACATGCCGACGATGCGTCGTTGCTGGAGGCGGGCGTGATTGATTCAATCGGCGTGATGGAGCTTGTCACGTTCATCGGAAACACATTCAAGGTCACTGTGCCGCCGGAAGACATATTGCCGGACAATTTTGATTCCGTCCAAAAGCTCGCCGACTACATCCATCGCAAACAAGCCTGAGTTCGGCGTAGTCCGTTTCCAACCGACCGATGTGTGCCATTGCGGGAATCCTAAACCTCGCGGATGCCCCCGCGCCGACCGAAGTCGCGTTGCGGCAGATGCTGGCTATGGTGCGCCATCGCGGGCCGGATCAGTTTGGCATTTATCTGAATGACGGAGTCGGGCTGGGCAACGCGCGGTTGAGTATCATTGGAATTTCAACCGGGCAACAACCCATCTCGAACGGCGATGGCAGTTTGTGGATTGTCCTCAATGGAGAGATTTTCAATTACGTCGAGTTGCGCGCCGAGCTTGAACGCAAGGGGCACAAGTTCACGACGGATTGCGACACGGAAGTAGTAGTTCACGCGTACGAGGAATACGGGACGGATTGCCTGAAGCGGTTGAACGGTCAATTTGCCTTTGCGATTTGGAATGAAAACGACAGGTCGCTGTTTCTCGCTCGTGATCGCGTTGGCAAACGACCGCTATTTTACACTGAGAGCAACGGCAGACTGATTTTTGCCTCAGAGATAAAGTCCATTCTCGCCGCGCCAGAAATCAGTGCGGAGATTGATCCCGTTGCTGTCGAACAGACGTTCACGTATTGGAGCACCATTTCGCCTCGCACAAGTTTCAAGGGAATCAAAGACGTTCCGCCTGGACATTATCTTGTAGCGAAGAACGGAAACATCACGCTCACGTCCTATTGGGAAGTCCGGTTTGAGAATGAAGTGGAATCCAAGTTGAGTCAGTCGGGAAGCAAACCCCTGTCCGAAGCTGCGCTGGTTCGATACAAAAACGAGTTTCACGAACTGCTCAAAGACGCCATCAACATCCGGCTGCGTGCCGATGTCCCCGTCGGTGCTTATCTGAGCGGTGGGCTGGATTCGTCCACCATCGCGGCAATCATCCGCAAGCTCGGCGTTTCTAAGCTCGACACTTTTTCCATCGCGTTCCACGACGAGAAATTTGACGAGAGCAGATTTCAACTGGAGATGGCCGCGTATCTTGGGACGGATCATCACGTCGTCAAAGCCTCACACGCTGACATCGGCAGGGCATTTCCTGAAGTCATCTGGCACACGGAAACGCCGCTGACAAGGACGTCGCCCGTGCCGATGTTTCTGCTCTCAAAGCTGGTTCATGACAAAGGCTTCAAAGTTGTGCTGACCGGTGAAGGCGCGGATGAGTTTCTTGGCGGCTACGATATTTTCAAAGAAGCGAAGATACGCCGTTTTTGGGCCAGGAATCCGAGTTCAAAGTGGCGACATCTGTTGCTCAAGCGTCTGTATCCTGACATCGCGAATCTCGGAAACGCTGGCTCGGCATATCTCGCAGCGTTTTTTGGCGCAGGTATGAAAGAGACGGGCAGTCCGGATTATTCCCACGCAATCCGCTGGCGCAACGACCGTCGCAATCACCGCTTCTTTTCCAAAGAGTTTTCGTCGCAGATCGCTGAACAGCGGAAGGCGGGCGGCGTTGAACATGAGTATCCCGAAGGTTTTGAGAAATGGGGCGACCTCGAGAAAGCTCAATATCTGGAGATCAACATTTTCTTGTCGCAGTATCTGCTCTCGTCGCAGGGCGACCGAGTCACGATGGGGAACTCGGTTGAAGGTCGCTGCCCGTTTCTCGATGTCCGCGTGATGGAGTTTTGCAATCGTTTGCCGTCACGTCTGAAAATGCGGGGGCTGATTGACAAATACATCTTGCGTCAGGTCGCCAGTGAATATCTTCCCGAAGAAATCTGGAGGCGTCGCAAGCGTCCTTATCGTGCGCCGATTCACCGCAGCTTTTTCAACGAAGCCACACCCGATTACGTTCGAGAACTGTTGTCGGAGTCATCGGTGACTGCTTCGGGAATCTTCAATCCGATTGCTGTTCACCAACTTGTTTCAAAGCTCGAGCAAGGCAAGTCAGTTGGTGAAACCGACGACATGGCGTTGGTGGGGATTTTATCCACGCTGCTCGTGCAACGCCGTTTTGTTTCCCACTTCACTCCGGTCGAACCGTTGTCAGATCGCGACGATGTGAAAGTGGTCAACCGCCGTGTGAAGAATCAACCGACCTGTGCAGGCAGCGTATGTTGATCCCGGAAATTTTAGAGAAACCCGCCCACGCCCATCCGGATAAACCGGCGGTGCGATTTAATGGGGTTTGGAAAACTTACGGCGAGATCAATCATCAGGCGAACCAGGTAGCCGCATTTTTGATTCGGTTGGGGGTGAAACCCGGAGATCGCGTCGCCATCCTGCTGGAGAACTCGTTTGATTACATCGCCTCACACTTTGGCGCGCTCAAGGCAGGTGCTGTCGAAGTCTCGCTCAATACGGAACTCGCCGCCGAAGGGCTTAAACAATTACTGCTCGATTGCGAAGCCGTGGTTCTGATTGCAGCGAATAAGTTCGCGCGGCAGTGGTCAGGCGTTAGCGCGGACTTGCCGAGTTTGAAGCATCTGGTGTTGGATCAGGATTTGAAGAAAGCGGCTGATGCGACGACTTCGGTTCAGACGCATTTTCTGGCGACTGTTTTGCAGACCGAATTGCCGACGGTGTTTGCGGCACGCCGGATTGATCTCGATCTCGCCTCATTGATCTACACTTCGGGCTCCACTGGCGAGCCCAAGGGCGTGATGCTCTCGCACCTGAACCTGACGAGTAACACGCAATCCATCGTCGAGTATCTTGGGCTTCGCGAGAGCGACCGAATGATGGTGGTGCTGCCGTTCTATTACGTCTATGGACGTTCGCTGCTTTACAGCCATTTCCTGAGCAGTGGCTCGCTGGTCATCAATAATCAGTTCGCTTTTCCCGTGACCGTGCTGAATGCGATGGCGGAATTTGAGGTGACGGGATTTGCCGGAGTGCCATCCACGTTTTCAATTCTGCTGAAAAAAACGGATTTGAAATCGCGCAAGTTTCCGAGTCTGCGCTTCGTCACGCAAGCGGGCGGCGGCATGGCTCCGGCGTTGCAGAAGGAAGTCGTGGAGGTCTTTAATCCCGCAAAATTGTTCGTCATGTACGGCAGCACCGAGGCGAGTCCGAGGCTCACTTACGTTGAGCCAGCCATGCTGCCGCAGAAGTGGGGTTCGATTGGTCGCGCCATTCCGAACGTGGAAGTCGCCGTTGTGGATGAACGCGGGCATCGGTTGCCGACCGGTGTGCAGGGGCAGATCGCGGCTCGCGGCTCGAACATCATGATGGGTTATTGGAAATCTCCGGATGCGACGGCGGAAGTTTTGAAGCACGGTTTTTATTACACGGGCGATCTCGGCTACGAAGATTCGGATGGATACATTTTTCTGACGGGACGGGCGCGGGACATCATCAAAGCGGGCGGCAACCGGATCAGTGCCAAGGAAATTGAAGATGTCGTGTTGGAAATCCCCGGCGTGTTGGAAGCGGCGGTGATCGGTGTTCCCGATGACGTGTTGGGAGAAGCGATCAAGGTGTTCGTGGTGCGGTGCAACACGACCCTGACCGAGGAGGACGTGAAGGGGCATTTGCAGCGGCGGCTTCCAAGTTTCAAGCATCCGAAGTGGATTCAATTTCGGGATGACCTGCCTAAGAACCAATCAGGCAAGATTCTCAAATCGGTTCTCCGAGAGACGGAAGCCGTGCTAACCAGAACAGTAGTGTCGGCACATACAAGCTGACGGAACCAATCAAACTGAAAACATAAATTATGTCCCAAACTAAACTCACAAAAGAAACTCTGAAACTCGACTGCGAAGCGCAGGTGCAGATCATCACGCGCCAGATACAACAACTGGTGAGTAGCTTCAAGCGGCGCGGCATCGTGCTGGGACTTTCCGGCGGCATAGATAGTTCTGTCACCGCAGCATTGGCCGTGCGTGCGCTGGGGAAGAACCGCGTGTTCGGCATTCACATGCCGGATTGTCATTCCTCCGCCGACACTTTGGATCTGAGCCAGTCGGTTTCCAACACGTTCGGTTTTGATTCAGCCATCGAGGACATCACCAAAATTCTCGAATCTGTCGGCTGTTATTCGCGCCAAGAAAAAGCCATCCAGATGGCGATCCCCGAATACGGGCCGGGTTGGAAAAGTAAAATCGTTCTGGAGAATATCCTCACCAATCAGGGATTCAGTTTCTTCAGCGTCGTGGCGCAGTCGCCCGACGGAAAGATGATGACTAAACGTCTGCCGCTCGAATCGTATCTGGGGATTCTCGCTGCAACGAATTTCAAGCAACGCGTGCGGAAGATGATGGAATATTACTACGCGGATAAATTGAACTTCGCCGTGGCTGGCACTCCTAATCGTCTCGAATACGATCAAGGATTCTTCGTGAAGCTCGGAGATGGTGCGGCTGACGTAAAACCCATCGCGCATCTTTACAAAAGCCAAGTCTATCAGATGGCCGAGTATCTTGGTGTGCCTGCGAACATCTGCAAACGTCTGCCGACGACGGACACTTACAGTCTGGCCCAGGGGCAGGATGAATTTTATTTTTCGTTACCATACGAGAAGATGGACCTTTGCCTCTACGCGAAGAATCATTCGATCCCGGCGGGGGACGTTGCGCCGTTGGTCGGGCTGAACGCCGAGCAGGTGGAGCGCGTCTGGAAAGACATTGATACGAAGCGTTCCTCCACGCGCTACCTGCATCTGAAACCGCAACTGGTCGTTCCGGTGGAAGAGTTGTCTGTCTAAGCGCATTGTTTTGCGCCGTTGATCGCGCGAAAACACTTCCATGAGTCAGAAGGGAATGACATCTAATTCCAGAAGCACCGGATGCCCCAAGCGGAACGGCGTCGTTGCATTCTCGCGCAGGATTCAGGGCGGATTGAAGCGCAGATTTGATCTGTTCGTTCGCAAGATCGGAAAGAAAAAATCACTGTCGCTCGATCTGGTGAAGGATCATGCGGAGTTCGGCGGGTTTGTGGCGCACGCCAGTACTACGAACCGGCACACGGATCTGTCATCGCCTCTGTTGTATGATCAAGGTCTGGAGGTGGTCCGTCAGCCCGCCATCAGAGCCGCATTGCCGGATTTATTTCTGCTTGAATTGAACGATGTGGAAGTCATCGGTTCAACCAATACCGTCGTGCGTGGCGGAAAAGTTTTTCATCCTGAATTGCTACACACCGAACCGCTCCACGATTCCAAAGCTCCAGACCTGTATCAGTTCACGGATGCGAGCCGGCTGAAATTGAACTTCAATACATTCACCCGGCTCGGTGGACGCAAGCGTGTCAAAGTGGGGATACATCTGCTCAAGGAACATTCGTTTAATTATTATCACTGGCTGTTCGAATGTCTGCCCCGACTAAATTATCTGATCGCGAACCTGAGCCGGACGGGACATCACGAAAAGTTCACCCTCCTGATAGACAACAATATCTTGCCCGGCGGCATGGAGGCGATGCGGCGGTTGATCAAGTTTCCCTGCGAGATCGAGATTGTCCGTCGCGGAGAAAGGGTTTCCTGCGACAAGCTGTTCTACGTTTCGCCATTCTGGTTCGCGTTGGACAACAGCCGGCATCAGGTGGACGCCTATCGCGACTATGCAGCGGACAAATTTGCGGTGCAGACCACGCGGGATTCGTTCCGTGATCTCGCGAGTCGCACGGCTCCCACGCGGAAGATTTTTCTGCCACGGATGGCCAGCCAGATACGACGGATCATCAACGCCGCCGAGGTCGAGCAGGTGATGCGTGATAATGGGTTTGAGATTGTACACGCGCATGACCTGACTTTTGCGGGGCAGGTCGAACTCTTTTCCTCCGCGAAGGTGCTCGTCGGCGCGTCAGGCGCGGCGTTTTCCAACATGGTGTTCATGCAACCCGGAACAAAAGCCGTGATCTTTTCTCCGAAGCAGTTCGACGTGTTCAACTATTATATCTTCCAACAATTGGCGGACGTGGCCGGGGTGGAGTTGGCGCATCTGCTGGCTATCCCGGCAAAGAAGGATGACTTTTTCATCCACGATAATTTTACGGTGAACATCGGCGACCTAGAGAAACTCGTGAAGCGGCTTACGGCATAAGGACGACGATGGAATTTGGCGATGAACAGCAAAAAGAAGGAAGTTGTATGAGTCATTATTTTTGTCATCCGGCGGCGATCGTGGACAAAGGAGCAACGATCGGTGCCCGGACACGGGTTTGGGCATTCGCGCATATCCTCCCTGGCGCGACGCTTGGCGAGGATTGCAATGTCTGTGACCACACGTTCATCGAAGGCAACGTCAAGATAGGGGATCGAGTGACGATAAAGTCCGGCGTGTTTCTATGGGACGGTTTGACCGTGGAGAATGACGTATTTCTTGGGCCGAATGTTTGTGTCACGAATGATAAAAATCCCCGCAGCAGAAAATATGCAGATGGGTTTCCGAAGATGTTGTTGAAGGAGGGATGCAGCTTGGGCGGCAACGCCACCATACTTCCCGGCCTGACCATCGGTCGTTGGGCGATGGTGGGTGCGGGTGCGGTTGTCACGCGCGACGTCCCGGATTTTGGTCTGGTGATCGGAAACCCGGCGCGCTTGGTGGGCTGGGTGTGTCGGTGTGGAGCCAAACTTCCTCCAGCAGTCAATCAACGCGCTGCTTGCTCGTGCGGAGAACGTTTCAAGCTGGTGTCAGACAATGAAATTAAGAATCTGCCCCATTGAGGGTGGCATCGCAGTCGAACCGAATTCAACACTCATGCAACTCGAAAAATGTAAAATGGTGGACCTGCCGAAGATCGCCGATCCGCGCGGCAATCTGACCTTCATCGAGGGTGGACGTCATGTGCCGTTCGACATCCGGCGCGTCTATTATCTTTATGATGTGCCGGGTGGCGCCGAGCGCGGTGGTCATGCACATAAGGATTTGCACCAACTGATTATCGCCATGTCCGGCAGCTTCGATGTGGTGTTGGACGACGGGACGAACAAGCGACGCATCCATCTCAACCGTTCCTACAATGGCCTCTACGTCTGTCCGATGATCTGGCGCGAACTGGATAATTTTTCCTCCGGCTCAGTCTGCATGGTTCTCGCCTCAAATCACTACGATGAATCTGATTATTACCGCGACTACCAAGAATTTTTGAACGCTGCTTCCAACTATCCATGAAAATACCCTTTCTTGAATTAAAGCCGACCTACGACGAACTCCGCGCCGAGTGCGATGCTGCCTATCATCGCGTGATGGATTCCGGGTATTACTTGCTCGGCAAAGAGCTTGAATCCTTCGAGTCTGAATTCGCGACGTATTGCGAAGCGAAACATTGCGTGGCCGTGGGCAACGGATTGGATGCTCTCCACTTGATTCTCCGCGCGTACGACATCGGCGCAGGTCACGAAGTCATCGTGCCCACGAACACATTCATCGCCACCTGGCTGGCGGTTTCCTATGCCGGGGCGACGCCGGTTCCGGTTGAGCCAGATCGCAGAACTTACAATCTCGATCCTGCCACCATCGAAGCCGCCATCACTCCGCGAACGAAGGCCATCATGCCCGTGCATCTTTACGGCCAGCCGGCGGACATGGATCCGATCAACGCCATCGCGCGCAAACACGGATTGAAAGTCATCGAAGACAGCGCGCAGGCGCAGGGCGCGCGTTACAAAGGTCGCCGCACGGGTTCACTCGGAGATTCTGCGGCGCACAGTTTTTATCCCGGCAAAAATCTCGGCGCGTTCAGCGATGCCGGTGCTGTGACGACGAATGATCCTGTGCTGGCGGATCGCGTGAGGACGTTGCGGAACTACGGCTCGAAGAAAAAGTATTTCCACGATGAAGCAGGATTCAACTCGCGCGTGGATGAACTGCAAGCTGCCTTCTTGCGCGCGAAACTTCGCAAGCTGGATGAGTGGAACAAGCGCAGGCAAACAGTGGCAGCGCGTTACCTCAAAGAATTAGGCGCGGCAAACTCGCTCACCCTGCCCTTCGTGCCGGATTGGGCTGAACCCGTCTGGCATCTGTTCGTCGTGCGACATGCCAAGCGCGATGCCTTGCAACAGAAGCTCGCCGATGGCGGCGTGGGGTCGCTCATTCATTATCCGGTGCCCGCGCATCTGGCGGGTGCTTACGCCGACCTGAAATTTACACGCGGCAGTTTCCCCATCTCGGAAGAACTCGCCGATACTGTGTTGAGTCTCCCCATCGGGCCGCATTTGGAACAAGCACAGGCTGGCGAAGTCATCAAACAGACGATTGCCTCAAGTCAGTTACTCGCGTAATCCGCCCGGCTCACCTCCTTCATGGCTCAAGCAAATCAAGCTGCCGATCAGTCGTCTTCAGGTAAAAAAACCTACGGGCAAATCCTGAAGTCGTCCGCGATCATCGGTGGCTCTTCTGCCGTCAATCTGGGTCTGAGCATCGTTCGGACGAAGGTGATGGCGTTGCTGCTAGGGCCAGCAGGGTTTGGATTGTTCGGCGTCTATGGTTCAATTCTGGATTTGGTTCGCGCCATTGGCGGCATGGGTATCCACACCAGTGGAGTGCGACAAATCGCAGAGGCGGACAGCAGTGGCGATGCAGTGCGTCTCGCACGCACCGTCACGACATTACGACGAGTGGCGTTTGTTTGTGGAGCATTGGGGGCATTATTGCTGGTGATTTTTTCAAGACCCATCTCTCAATTCAGTTTTGGAAATGTTGAGCAGGCGGGTTCGTTGGTGTTGTTGGCCTTGGCAGTTTTCTTTGCAGACGTTTCTGCCGGACAAGCTGCGGTCGTGCAGGGCATGAGGCGGTTGGGCGATCTGGCGCGCATCAATGTCCGGGGAGCACTTTACGGAACAATTCTTAGCATCGGCATCGTTCTCTATTATTTCCAACAAGGTGAACCGGAGCGCGGCATTGTCCCATCGCTCGTTTGCGTCGCCGCGATGACCATTCTAACCTCCTGGTGGTATGCGCGGAAAGTCAAAGTCGAGCCGGTGACCATGACCACTGCCGAGATCAGCACGGAAGTTTCAGGTCTGTTGAAGCTCGGGTTCGTCTTCATGACGACGGCTTTGATGACAATGGCGGTCGCGTATGTGGTGCGGATCATCGTGCTGCGGCAACTGGATGAAAGCGCAGCGGGTTATTATTCGGCGGCGTGGCAACTTGGCGGCATCTACGTCGGCTTCATCTTGTCAGCGATGGGTGCGGACTTTTATCCGCGCCTGACAGCGGTAGCCAACGACAACGAGCAATGCAACCGCCTCGTGAACGAGCAGACGGAAGTGGGTTTGCTCATGGCTGGGCCGGGGGTTCTGGGCACGCTCACATTTGCGCCGCTGGTCATTGATTTGTTTTATTCCACGAAGTTTGGGCCTGCGGTGGAAGTGTTGCGCTGGATATGTCTGGGCATGTTGTTGCGCGTGGCGAGTTGGCCGATGGGCTTCATTCTCGGAGCCAAAGGCGCGCGCAAAGCGATCTTCTTGAGTGAGCTTTCCATGGGGCTGTTGCAGATCGCACTCGCGTGGGTTTGCATCAAACAATTCGGATTGAACGGCACAGGCATCGCCTTCTTTGCCTCCTACATCGGTTACGGAATTTTGATCTACCTCATCGTGAGATCAGTGAGCGGCTTTCGTTGGTCGCAGGAGAACAAAGTGATCGGCTTCCTGTTTCTCCTACTCATTTCGATACTCTTTGTCGGAAAGTATTTTTTACCCGGAGCAGCCGTTGTGGCGGGCGGAGTGCTTATCACGCTGGCCGCAAGTTATTACTCGGCGAAGAAATTATGCGCGTTGGTGCCGCTGGATAAATTGCCCAAGCCGGTGCGGTGGTTCGCCAGCGTGTTGAAGATCACCCCTGCGAAACCAGTGGAATGAAGTGTCCATGCAAACAACAAGGCGTTGTCAAACTGTCAGAATTTTTATCGGTAACTAAATGAATATGAAAACAGCAATAGTTGGATTGGGATATGTCGGCCTGCCTCTGTCACTGCAATTTGCCAAATCAGGCGTCACAGTGATCGGGCTGGATATTGATACAAAGAAGGTTGATCTGCTCAACCAGGGCAAGAGCTTCATCAAGCATATCGCCTGCGAAGCCGTGGCGGACGCGGTGAAGAATGGCACGTTCTCCGCCTCCACAGATTTCAAACGGATACGCGAAGTGGACGCCGTGATCATCTGCGTGCCCACGCCGTTGAACAAAAATCGCGAGCCGGACATCTCCTACATCATCGAGACGGGCAAGGCCATCGCGCGGCACTTGCAGAAGGGCACGCTCGTGGTGCTGGAATCCACAACGTACCCCGGCACGACGGACGAGGATTTGCGCGCGGTGCTGGAGATCGGTTCAGGGATGGAAGCGGGAAAAGATTTTCATCTCGCGTTCTCGCCCGAGCGTGAAGACCCCGGTAATCCCGACAGCAAGGTGGCGATCATCCCGAAGGTCGTCGGCGGCTACACGCCGAAATGTCTGCAACTTGCGACGGAGCTTTACTCGAAGGCGATCAAGACCATCGTGCCGGTTTCGTCTTGCCGCGCGGCGGAAGCCACGAAGCTGCTTGAGAACACATTTCGCGGTGTGAACATCGCGCTCGTGAACGAACTCAAGGTGGTTTATAGCGCGATGGGCATTGACGTTTGGGAAGTCATCAACGCGGCGAAGACGAAGCCGTTCGGGTTCATGGCGTTTTATCCCGGCCCCGGACTTGGCGGACATTGCATCCCGATTGATCCGTTCTACCTGACGTGGAAAGCGCGTGAGTACGGCCAGAACACGCGCTTCATCGAACTCGCGGGCGAGGTCAACACCGCCATGCCGGACTACGTGGTGCATCGTGTGGCGGATGCGTTGAACGAAAAACAAAAATCCGTGAGCGGCAGCAAGATTCTGATTCTGGGACTGGCTTACAAACCCAACGTGGACGACGAGCGTGAATCACCGAGCTACGTGCTGATGGAAAAACTTCAGTCGCGCGGCGCGAAGGTGGCCTACTACGATCCGTATGTGCCGATCATCCGTCCAACGCGTGAACATGCGCACTGGACGGGAACGAAATCCGTGGAGTGGAATCGCGAGACGATTGAGAGCTACGATCTCGTGTTGATCTCCACGAATCATGCGTGTGTGAACTACACCGAGCTGGCGAGTTGGGCGAAGTGCATCGTGGACACACGCAATGCGATGGCCAGCATCAAGACTGAAGAAGGTCAGGTTTGGAAGGCGTAAGTCCGCGAACAGTCACCTGTTTCAAGCAAGGCGCGAAGAGCAAAACTCTTCGCGCTTTTTGTTTGAAATGCTCCGGCACAAATGGCCAACGGCCTGCCCGAGTCTCAGCGGCAGGAATCCCCTACCCTCTGCGCCATGCTCTATCCCGTTTGCTGACTGTATTGTTCCGGCTTACGCGATGTGAAGGCTGGTGACGCGGCTGATCATCCGAATTTTGGCACAGGCGTGTCGTAGGTCATCGGCGGGATGACTTTGCCTTCGCCGTTACGGATGGTGCGCGTCTTTTCATCGAAGAAACAAACCACGCCGAGGCGTTCGGACATTTCAGCGAGCGCGAGCACCGTGCTGGCGCGGACGGAGAGGTCCACGTTGCAGAACGGAGTGCCGCCTTCACGGATGCACTTGTAGAAATTGGTGTGCAGATTCTCGATCTTGCCGTACGGCGCAGCATCGGTGAACTCTTCAGCATCCACTTCTTCGGAGAACAACTGTTCAGGCTGCAACTTCGCCTGGTTCGCGCTGCCGGAGAGGGAGACGGTGGATTTGCGACCCCGGATCATGTCGGGCAAACCGACTTCGTTCACCGTGGTGCCGGCGATGACGAAGGTCAGGCCGCTGGGGAATTCTGCGAGGATGTGTGTGGTGTCGGAGATTTCGCGGTTGGTTGAAACCTTCCGCGTTCCCGTGCAAACAACACGGCTGGGGAACTCTGGATTGCCGGTGGCGAGCATCAGCGGATAAAAACGGTGACTCAGCAGATTTCCCAAAATGCCGGAGTTGTAGTCGTAATACTTGTGCCAGGAAAAATACCGGTGCGCGGCTTTCTCGCTCCACGGGACTTTAATCGCGCCGCCCTGCCAACGATCCCAGTCGAGATTCGAGGGATTCGCATCTGTATCAATCGGAAACTCCCACTCGTCGTTCTTCTTGTTGTTGCGGCAATACGAACCCTGCGCCCAGACGAGCGGTCCAAGTTTCCCGGCCTTCACCCACTCTGCGACCTTGTGATACATCGGGTCTGCGGTGTACTGAGAGCCGCATTGATAAACTTTCTTGGTGCTCTTCACCTTGTCGAGAACGGCCCA
>JANNAO010000279.1:0-12934 GCA_031384405.1 Verrucomicrobiota bacterium
GGGTTTGAGACTCCCGTGGCGATCCGCACAGGCTCGCCACCGGAGGCAGAAACTTTCCAGAGCGAACGACGCTCGTTTTTCTTGCCCGCGAAACAAATCCAATTTCCATCCGCAGACCAGCACGGCGAAGACTCGTCCTCGCGCGATTTGGTCAAGCGTTTCAAATTTCCACCGTCAATGTCGCCCACATATAAATCCACCGTGCCTGAACGGCTGAGAATCATCGCCACGCGTTTGCCATCCGGTGAAACAGCAGGACTGAGGTTCGATCCCGGATAACGCGCCACTGGCGTGCGGCGTCCTGAGCTGAGATCGTGCTGATAGATGTCCGGCGCACCGTTGCGATACGATGTGTAGCAAAGTGCCAATTGCTTCGGAATCCACGAGGGAGAGATGACGATGGCGTTGTCCGACGTGACGGTTTGCACGCCGCCGCCGTCGAAGTCCGCGATGCAAATCTCGCTGTTCGCTCCGGTGTCCTTCTTGAAAGCGATCTTCGTTGAACCAATCCCTTTGCGACCGAGCGCGGCAAGGAAATCATCCACGAACGCGTGCGCCTGCTTCCGCGTCGAGCCGCCGGAGTAGCTCTTGTTGACCACGTAAGTGCGGTTGATGCGATCCTGCGCGCGCCCGACGAGATTTCCATTCGCGCTGCCGCTGAGAAGATATTGCGGCTCTTCCGATGACGTGAAGGTGAACCCTTGCACCGTGAGATCGAACCTGATGACTTCCTCCGCCTCGCCGCTGAATCCAGTGATGGAAAGCGGAATGGGTTTCTCGCGACCGGGCGTGTATTCCGCAGTGATTTTAATTTCCTCCTGACCGAATGCCGGAAGACCGATGCAAGCGAACAGGCACAAGGCGAGAACGCTCAAATTGTAGGCGACGAGGTGACGAGTCGTCTTACGCATTGACGGGTGACGACTCCTTACGTCGTCGCCTACAAGGTTTGCGGAAGCAGTCATGCTGAATGGAAATTTATTTTTCATCCGAGTAATTTTTTGGCTTTGAGGCTGAAGCTGATGGTGAACGTGCGTTGAGATTCTTTTGCACCGGCAGGAAATGCCACGCCAATGGTGGTGACGCGATTCAGTGCGTTCTGGATGGAACGATCCACCAGCCTGCTGCCAGACTCCATGATGATACTTGATGAGGCCACAGTTCCATCTCGTCGGATGGTGACACTGACTTTCACGACGGCTTCATCGTCCGTGACGTCGTCGGGAATCGTCCAGGCGTCCGTATAAACTTTCCGCACGATCTGGGCGTATGGCGCGTAACTCACTCCGCCGCCACCGGGTCCGTCGGGCATATCCACCTTGGTGCTGGTGGAGAGACTGTCCTTCACGCGACTTCCTGTCCTCGCGATGGCGCGCGCGAACTCCTGATCTTTCCGTTCCTGCGCTGCCGTATCCGTGTTGGAAGAATTGGTGGTCGGCCTGCGCCGATCAGGTGAAATCTTCACGACGTTGCGACTCACCTTCACCTCGTGCTTCTTCGGCTTGTCGGGCGTGGGATCGAGAGATTCGCGAGTATCGCGCGGCGGTGTTTTTTCTTCCACCTTCTCAATTTCACGAGGCGTTTCACGGACGACTTCGCGCGGCTTGGGCGGCTCAGGCGGCGGAGCTTCTTGCAGCTTTGGTGGCGTGGGTGTTGGAACTTGTGGCGCGGGCGGAGTTGGATTCGGTGGCTGAGGCGTTCCGCCGCCAGAGCGTGCGCTGTCCGTCGCCATCTGTGGCGTGAATATTATCAACTCAGATTCATCCATCGTCTCATCCTTCGAGAAGAATCCCGGCCCGACGATCAACACCACGAACAGCAACACATGCATGCTTGTCGCGCCGATGAAACATTTTTTTTGGAGGCGGCTCATCGGTTCGTGGTGGGTTCGGTGCGAAGCGAGAAGCGCGTAATGCCGTTGCGTTGGCAACGATCTATCACGGCGAACAAATCCTTGTTCTTCCCGTCCTTGTCCGCGCGGATGTTGACCACCGTCTTCGGATTCGCGCGATTCGCGACGATGAGCGCGGCTTCGAGATCATTCAACGACATGCGCTTTCTATCCAGCATGTAGCTGCCGCTCGTATCAATCTCCACAGTGCGGATGTCGGACTTGGCGATGGTTGTATCCGGCCTGCCGCCAGCAGGCAATTTGAGATTGATGCCCTGCTCCAAGAGTGGCGTGGTGATGACGAAGATGATGAGCAACACGAACGCAAGATCGAGCAGCGGAGTGACATTGATTTCACTCAGCGTGACCAGATGACTACGTTGTGAGAAGCGCTTCATGTTCTCTCCTGTCCGGGAGGATTAAGATTAAGAAAAAGAGTAAGAGGCTGCCGTTGGGCGACGCTCTGATTCTCAATCTTAATCATTTTCTTAATCATAATCTCTTTCGCCCCTTCATTCGTCCTTCAGATATTCCGTCTCCATCTTGGAAACCAATTCCTGCGCGTAATTATCCAACTCCACCGTCAACGTGCGGAGCGTATGCACGAGCGCGTTGTAACCGAACATCGCCGGGATCGCGAGCAACAGACCCGCGACCGTCGTGACGAGCGCGGCGGAAACACCCGGAGCCATGGCCGCCATCGTAGCGCTGCCTGTACGGGCGATGCCACTGAACGTATCCATCACGCCCCACACCGTGCCAAGCAATCCGAGAAACGGCCCGCCGCTCACCGCCGCCGCGAGCCAGATGAGACCGGCTTCGAGCTTCAACGATTCCTGCGCGACAGTGTTTTCGACGAGCCGCTTCACATGCTCCATGCTTTTGAGCGAGATATGTTTCTTGCGCGCCTCGCCTGCCGCGCCTTTCAAACGCGCGTCCAGTTCCACGCTGCCTGTTTGATAGACGGCAAACAGCGGACAACCCTCCGCCTGGATGCGACGGTCGTAGAGATCGAGCACGCCCTTCTGGTTTTTGAATTCCTCCATGAAGAATTGGTTGAGCTTCTTGGCGCGGCGCATCTGGATGATTTTGAAAATCATTTTATACCAGGCCACGATGGAGAACAGCAGCAGCAGAACGATGATGATCTTGGCCTCGATCGTTGCGCGTCCGAGAATATAGACGAGTTCCGATTCAGAAGAAACGGCCCCCACGACGGAAAACAATAATGGTACATTCATGCGAAAATCCGTGTGCTTGAACTTGGTCGTGAGGAACAACGAGTCGCCAGCACCGATTGGTTACGAACACTTCGACGTAGTTTGCACCGGAGCGTTCAGAAAAAGCAAAAACATTTTATTCACAATCGCAATGAAAATGAAAGCTACGCAAAAGCAGGGCGATGGTGTGCATCTGGAAAGCACCGCCGAATTGGAAATCACGATGGAGGTGGAGGTTTTCGCGCTGCGAAAACCAGCGACGCGTTCAGCGTCGCAACACTTCGATGCGGGGGCTTTCGTCACGCTCATTCCGCCCGCTGCTGCGCGGGCGGAGTTTTCGCAGCGCGAAAACTTCCACCACTCGGGGGTACATTCCAGATGTACACGGGGCGATGTGGTCGGTGATTTCCGAGTTGGCGAAGGAGTGCCGGGACTGATACTTTACAACCATGAGCACGGCACTCGAAATTGAAGCAGCGATACAATCGCTCTCTCCTCAAGAACGCAAGAAGCTGGTGCGTGATTTGCCCGCATTGCTCCCGGAATTGGACGGCGACGAGGCGTGGAAGCGAATTATCGAGGATTCTACACCCAGCGCGTCTTTATCAGCGTTTGCAGATGCAGTTGATGCCGAGTATCAGCGCAATCCCAAGGGTTTCCCTGAAATCAAAGATGGCGACTTCGATTCAAAATCGTGATTTCGCGCGGGACTGAAATTTTCTGGAAGCTGTATCGGAGTCTGCCTGTGGAAATAAGGGTTGCCGCAGGTGTCGCACACAAACGGTTTCGTGAAAATCCGCACACCCGGGTTTGCAGTTGGAGCGATTGCGAAAAGACCCGCGCTTGTGGTCGGTGCGTGTCACTCGGGATTTTCGTGCAGTCGCGCGCCGCTACGAGAATGATGAGTGGGTCTGGATTTGGATCGGCAGCCACAAGGACTTTGATCGGCAATTCCCCGTCTGATTGACCGGTTTGTTCAAACCGTCGTCGCAATTAGTGTCTGGCCGGAAACGCATGTGTTGGAATTCCTCCTCGTTCTCGTCCTCGTCCTCGTCGTCGTCCTCGAAATCCCCTGAAAAACCGAGGACGGTCTGGATTCTGTAGTTTCCGGCCAGGCACTAATTATGATCTCAATAGTGTCTGGCCGGAAACTGTCGAAACTCCATCGTCCTCGGTTTTGCAATGGATTTCGAGGACGACGACGAGGAGGAGGACGAGGACGATTTGAACGGCTCATCAGACTTTAATCTCACCATGCTTCTTTCATTCTTGAAAATGCGCTTTGAACTTCGCCGCGTCGCCCGTATAACCCTCGCGTGTCCGCGCCGTTTCAACAGCCGATAGATGCCAGCACGCGCTTCTGCGCGGTGCTGGGCCATCCCATCAAACACTCGGCGTCGCCCGCCATGCAGAATGCTGGCATCGCCGAACTCGGCCTCAACTGGCGTTACGTGGCATTTGATGTCCATCCCGTTCATCTCGGCGAGGCTATCGCAGGCGCAAAACGTCTGGGCTTCGTTGGATTGAACCTCACAGTGCCACACAAGCTGCTCGCGATGGAGCTGGTGGATGAACTGGACGTCTCAGCCAGAACTTGGGGCGCGGTGAACACAATCCGCTTCGAGACGGATGCCAGCGGCAAAACTTTGGCGCGCGGATACAACACAGACGCCGATGCCATCACGCGGTCATTGCGCGAAGACTTGGGTTTGGAACTGCGTGGCGCAAAAGTTCTGTTGCTCGGTGCAGGTGGCGCCGGACGCACGGCAGCTTTGAAACTCGCTGCCGAAGCTGTGGGTGAATTGTTTCTCGTGAATCGCACCGAATCAAAAGCCGCAGCCGTGGCTGATGAGATTCGTCGTCACTCGCCTGACGTGAAAGTTTCCGTGGGTTATCCGAAGTCGCCGATTGATCTCGCCTTGAACGCCACCTCCCTCGGCCTGAAACCTGACGACGCGTTGCCGTTCGACGAACGACAATTCTCGCTCAAACAAGCGCACACAGCTTACGACATGGTTTATCGCCCGGCAGAAACGCCGTTCCTCAAAGCCACCAAAGCTGCTGGTTGCAAAACGGCGAACGGCTTGGGCATGTTGCTTTATCAAGGTGCGAAGGCGTTGGAAATCTGGTCTGGCAAAACCGCGCCCATCGCCGTGATGCGGGCTGCGTTGGAACAAAATGTCTATGGTGCGAAATAACCTACGATGATTGCCCCCATCTTTGATCCTGAAATCTGGGCACGCGTGCCGTTCCACTTCTGGTCGGTCGTGTTTTTCGTGTTCGGCAGCATGGTGGGAAGTTTTCTCAACGTCTGCATCTACCGGATGCCGCTGGGCTTGAGCGTCGTGTCGCCACCGTCACATTGTCCGCACTGTAAATATTCGATTCCGTGGTTTCTCAACATGCCATTGATCACTTGGCTCGTGCTGCGCGGCAAATGCAAAAATTGTTCTGCCCTCATCTCGGCGCGCTACTTCCTCGTCGAACTGCTCACGGGCGTGATGTTCCTCTTCGCGTGGTGGAGTCACGGACAAAACTCTCCATTGCTCGCGCTCATCTATTCACTCGTGCTCGCCGGAATGATCGCTGCCACGTTCATTGACTTCGAGCACTACATCATCCCAGACGAGATCACTATTGGCGGTGTCGTGGCGGGATTAATCTGCTCGCTCCTCTATCCATTGCTACACGCTCAAAACAGCATGGGCAGCAGCTTGTGGCAGGGATTGGTTGGCGCAGGTGTGGGCTTCGGACTCGTCTATGGCATTGTGCGACTCGGCAAACTCATGTTCGGTCGCCAACGCGTCGAACTGCCCGTCGGTGCAAAAATCATCTTCTCCGAATCCGCCGTTCACCTTCCCGACGGCGACATCCCGTACGGAGAATTGTTTTACCGCCAGTCCGATGAAATCGTCATCGAAGCTAAAACCCTCGAACTGATTGATCGCTGTTACGTGAACGTAAAAGTTCGTCTTTCACCAAAACGATTGCGAATCGGCGATGAAGAATTTGATCCTGAAGCCGTTCATCAGATGGAAGCCGTCGGCACAGAAATCACCCTGCCCCGCGAGGCGATGGGTTTTGGCGACGTAAAATTCATGGCGGCCATCGGCGCATTTCTCGGCTGGCAAGCCACGATCTTTGCGCTGTTCGTCAGTTCGTTCATCGGCGCGACGGTCGGCATCATCGGCATGACCTTCAAAGGTCGGGAGAAATTTGCGCGCATTCCCTACGGCCCGTACATCGCCGCCGCCGCCGCCATCTGGATTTTTCTTCCTCAAGGACTGCGCGATGAAGCAAAGCATCTGATCAGCATGTTCAACTTCTTCAACCCGCCGTCACTTTGACCGCAACCGTTCGGTTGCCGGGGTCATTCCGAAAAACTGACTAGGTCCGGTCCAAATCACACGACGTTCACGGATAAATGAGCCGGTAAAACCTCTGCGTCCCGCTGATTAGGTTTGTCACGGTGTTGATCCAGCCGAGGACCGCCGGTGGCGGGGACACCGCCGTCCAATTCGTCGTGGTCAGGTTCGTGTTGGACTGGAGGGCAAAGGGACGGTCGTTATCCGCAGGCCAGATCAACCTGACAGTGCCGGACGCAACGCGCTGGATCGCGAGAGAGGGCGGCGGCGGCGTGAAGGGCGCGGGCACGCTGCTGAGGCGATAGAACCGTTGCGCGCCGAACAGCGAATTGGTCACGACAAAGTTTGTGCCGGTGACCACGGGTGTCAACGCGGACGCGGCCCAGTTGGAGGTCGTCAGGCTGTTGTTGTATTCGAGGTGATAAACGGAAAAGTTTGTCGCCCAGTAAAGTCGGGCGGCGGCGGACGTGACGTGTTCGATGCGCAGGACTGGCTGGGGAGCGGCGAAAACCTCAGTCACGCGGACGACCACGGAGTTTGGCGTGTTGCTCAACGACATCGTCACGGCATTGGATGGAAACGAGAAATTGGCGAACGTGCCGCTTCGTGTGGTGGCGGTCAGGACGGTGAACGTGTCGTTGGTGGCGGGAATAAATCCGTTGGTGAAACTGACACCGAGTGCGCCGTTCAATGTGACCGTGCCAGCGATTTGAAGCCGTCCGTAGCCCGTGCCCACCGTCGTTCCGCCAATGGCGCAATGGAGCAGAGATTTGGTGGTGGAAGTGTAGGCTCCGTTCGCTGCAAGGATACCGGTCTGAATCTCCACGGTGTTGTAATTGTTGAAGCTGACGAGAGCGTCAATGGTATTCGTGCCCGCCGAGGTTTTGCGGAACATGCCTGCGTTGTCGAACCGTCCACCACCCGCCCCGGGAGTGATCCCCGCCGCTGACTGCACTTGAAACACTGCCCCCGCGCGGTTGGTGATGACCGTCGCGGTCGCCGCCTGAATATTTCCCGCAGTCCAGAGCGTTGAACCACCGTTGTCGAGTATCCGCCCGCCGCTCAATGTTTTGGTGGCGGCACCCGTGATGTTAAGCGTCGCGCCCGGTGGAATGACTGTTCGCCCGACGCCGCTCATCGTTCCGCCGGACCAATTCATCTGACTCAATACCGTGACCAACTGGCTGCCGCCCAAAGTGCCGCCGCTCAGATTGAGCACCGACGGTGACACCGTGCCCGTGCCGCTAAAGGTGGCGGGCGAGCCGGAGATCGTCAGCGTGTTATTGGTGCAGATGTAGTGGCCGGTCAAATTCGCCGTGGCGAAGGTGAAGGTGTTTGACCCCGTCACATTCACCAATCCCGCCAGATTCACAGTGCCACCGCCAAAGGTGAGATTCCCCGCGCCTGTGATGCTTGATCCACCGCTGGAAGTGAATGTTCCTTGAGAGAAGTTCAACGTCGCTCCTGCTGAGATGTCCATCGCGCCATTGTTCAAGCCGCCGCCCGTCAACGACAGTGTGCCGGACTGAAGTTCCACCGCGCCGTAATTGTTGAAACTGATGAGATCATTGAGGGTCGTCGTTCCCGCCGATGTTTTGCGGAACGTGCCCGCGTTATCCAACCGGCCTCCACTCAACCCGGAGCTGATTGTCGCAGACGATTGCACTTGGAACAACGCACCGGGACGGTTGGTGATGACTGATAATGACGCCAATGACATTTGCCCCGCGTTCCAGATCGTCGTCCCGCCGTTGTCCAAGGTGCGCCCGCCTCCGACCCCCACCGAGCCACTGTTGATGGTCAACGTCACGCCCGGCGGGATCACCGTCCGTCCGCTCCCGGTCATCGTGCCGCCCGTCCAATTCATCTGGTTCAATACGGTCACCGTCTGGTTGCCACCCAATGTGCCAGCGGTGAAATTTATTATGGCCGGAGCCACGGTGCCCGTGCCGCTGAAGGTGGCTGGGGATCCGGAGATCGTCAGCGTGTTGTTCGTGCAGATGTAGTTGCCCGTCAGATTCGCCGTGGCGAAGGTGAAGGTGTTCGACCCCGTCACATTCACTAACCCAGCCAGATTCACAGTGCCACTGCCGAAGGATAGATTGCCCGCGCCAACGATGCTGGATCCACCGCTTGATGTGAATGTCCCGCTCGAAAAGCTCAACGTCGCTACGGCTGAGATGTCCATCGCGCCATTGTTTAAGCTGACGCCAGCAAACGCCAGTGTGCCGCTCTTGATCTCCACCGCGCCGTAATTATTGAAGGTGACGAGATCATTGATGGTTGTCGTGCCTGCGGACGTTTTGCGAAACATGCCTGCGTTGTCGAACCGGCCACCGCCCGCCCCCGGAATGATCGCGGCTGCGGACTGCACTTGGAACAACGCACCGGGCCGATTGGTGATGACCGTCGCCGTCGCTGCCTGAATGTTTCCCGCGTTCCAATACAGTGTTCCCTCATTTTCCAACGTACGTCCGCCGCTCAGTGTCTTTGTCCCGGTGCCGTTCAAGCTCAACGTGGTTCCTGGTGGAACGATTGTCCGCCCAACCCCGGTTATGGTTCCGCTGGACCAAAAAGAATCCCGATGCAACGTCAGCGCGCCGCTTCCTGTCAGAGTGCCCGCGCTGAGGGTGAGACTACCACAGGCAGCATTAATGTTCTGAGTGACAGTGATGCTTGTGGTGAGAAAGACGTTGTCATTGGTGCCGGGCACAAAGTCGGGACTCCAGTTTGAGGCGACGTTCCAATCTCCGCTGGCAGTGTTCGTCCAAGTGATGTCGTAGTTTCCAAGATAGGCGGTCACCGTCTTGTTGCCGTCCATGGTCAGACTGATGGTTTTTTCCGTCGCCGTATTGGTCGCGCCTCGCCAGCCATGAAAAGTGCCGGAGGGTAAGGCAATCGCCGTGAGCGTCACCACTTCGCCGTTGGTGAACGTGAACCGGCCGGGATTCACGGTCACTTGTCCACCGTCGCTGATGACTGTCAGTCGAAACAGCACTGACGCACTGTTGGCGGGATTTGTGCCTTGCAGAAATTCATCTCGGTTTGAAACGCCGTCGCCGTCAAAATCTCCGCTGGGGTTCCGACTCAATCCGCCGAAATAAGTTTGCTCCCACGAATCGGGCAGTCCGTCACGATCACTATCAATCAACAAAGCCGCAGGCGCGCTGGTGACGCTGCCGGAACTGTTTGAGAGCACGACGGAGTATTGACCTTGGTTGGGAGCGCTGACGAATTGTAACACCAGGGTTTCTGTGGTGCCGGTGATTCCTGGGCCAGTCACATTCGCTCCGTTGAACAGCCACTGATAGGTGAGGTTGTGCGTGTTGGCTACCACGACGCTGAAGGAGGCCAGCGCATTCGGAGCGACGACTTGGGGCTGGGGTTGAGTGAGAATTTGCGGTGGCGCGACGGATGCCGTTGTCTGCGCGGTGACGGTGAGATTGCCGGTTTCGTCGAAACGAAACTGCGAGTCCTGGGCAACGCCGACGGTGACGGGCATCAATCCCATCGCCGTCGCGGTTGCCATCGCGAGGAGGCGGCACGGTTTTCGAATTTTGTGTAGCACCAGTTTCATGGGGGTGGATCTATTGCATCGAGTTGCTTCAACATGCGGTCTTGATACACGTTGACGGACCCGCCTTTGCCCTGTCTTACGAGACCGAAAATTCCACGGGCGACGTCGCAGTCGGTTGACGTGAGTATGGTAATGCCTGCGCCGATAACCGAGCCAACAGCAGTGGTTACCCGATTGACCGGAGATCCAAGCCAACCGAGCCTTGGTGCGCGCAGGGAAGACATTTTAATGTAGTCATGCCGAGCGTTCAGAACACCAAACCAATCCTGCCAGTAATCCGGACCGAACGCCTTTTTTAGAACATCCACCGTGCCCCAGCTCTGCACCGGACCGAACACCGTTAATAGATTATCCATGTCGTCTTCCATCTCGTCGACGATGCCTAATGCGTCCATCACCAAGTCTTCGGCAGACAGTCCCAATGGGTCGTTCCAATTGACCGGATCGTTGGCCACGTAAGCGTAAAGATTAGGACCTTGTGCCATTTCCGCGTTCCCAAGTGGATCACGCGAAAGCCAACGCCCCATCTCCGGGTCGTAGGCTCGGAAGAGAGTGAGGTTAAGATTCACCTCAGCCGACCAAAACATTCCAGCAAATCCAAAATCCGCGTCCATGTCGCCGGACAGCTTGGTTCGGCGACCATAAGGATCGTAGGCGTAACGCGCGCGGACGTTGCCACCCGTGTCGGTGATTTCGCGAATCGAACTCAGGTGATCGCGGGTGTAAAAATAATTTCCGGCGTTCGGGCCGCTTTCGACTTTCATCCCCTGACCAAAGAAACGTTTGATCACCACGCCAGCGGCATCGCGCTCCTCGCAAATCTGGTAACCAACCCATAAAAACCGCCGCAATGACGCTTGAACACCATTCGTCAGCAGCCGGATGCTGAGCATCCGATCCATGCCGTCGTAAGTGAACTCGGTTCGTTGATTACCAGCGTTGACGGCGACCAAGCGGTCCAACACATCCCATTCATTGGTGCGGGTGCTTCCGGGATTGCTGATGGTGGTGATTTGATTCAACGCATTGTAAGCCGCATAATAATTTGAACTGCCCGCCTGCTCGGTGAGGCGATTACCAACTGTGTCGTAAGTGTAGGCAAACGCATTGACGAGACTGCCGGCATTGGTGACCACGGCGGAGAGCAATTGATTGACGGCGTCATAGCCGAAACTGAATTTGTTCGTCGCCAGCGTGCCGATCTGTTGCGACCAAGTCGCGACACGGCCCTTGGGAACATCGTGGGTGTAGAGGAACTCAGAAATCGGCGTGCCACCCACCGCGTATGTGATGCGTTGCAGCAAGAGGTCCTGAACTGTATTGCCGTAAGCACGCGTTTCGGTCTGGCTGCTGGGCAGTGACCGGGAGACAACCCGATCCGACGCACCGTCGAAGCCATAAGCAAATGCGCCTAGCGCGCTGGTGCGACTTACCCGCCGTCCGGCGGCGTCAATGTTGACCGACAAATTCACGCCATTGATCGCACGGTGAACAACCCTTCCCAGTTCGTCGTAGCCGAATGTGATGGTGTCGTTCGCCAGTGGTCCGTTCTCGCTCGCCATCTCGCCCGCGCCCAACGTCGGCGTGGTCGTTATCGGGTTGTACGAATAAAGCGTCGTTCCAGTGCCATCGGTCATGGTGGTGACCCGCTTGTAATTCGGATCGTAGGCGTAGCTGACGCCCGGCGTGGGGACGGTGGCGTTGGCGTAGCCGATGGACTTGAGGGTGTCGTCACGATTGTAAACGTAATTTGCGACCTGCTGTTTCTCATCAATCACCTGGCGCAACCGGCTGGTGGTGTCCTCGTAGAAGTAGCTGACTTTCGAGCCGTCCCCGTATTGCTTGCTGATCGGGCGACCCTGAATATCCGAATGCCATTGAGTCGTCCGGCCCATCGGGTCGGTCAGGCTTCCCAAGCTGCCGCAGGAACACCATTCGTAACGGGTCACGCGGCCCAGCGGGTCCGTTTGCTTCGTGACCTGACGCATGTTGTCGTATTCATACAACGTCTGTCGCCCCGCGCTGTCCACCTGACTGACTAAATCCAGCCGGTTGTACGAATACTGGTTGAAGGTGGCATCTGGAAACGTCACGCGCGTGAGCCGATCCATGACATCGTAATCCAGCGTCACGGTGTAGCCGCTGTCATCGGTGAACGTCCGCGTCCGACCGAACACATCGTAAGTGGTCGTGAACACGTCGTTCGTTCCCGGCAGCGGTCCGTTCACGGCGATGAGATACCCATCGGCGTCATAGGTGATCGCGGTCGTCTCGCCTTTAGGGTTGGTGGTGGTCAGCAGTTGTCCGCGAGCATTGTAAGTATTGGTCGTGGTCTGACCGGCGGCGTCCGTCAAGGTCAGCGGCAGGTGTTGGCTGTTGTACGTGGCGCGGGCGAGCAACTCGTTGTTGGCGCCGCGCGTCTGGCGGACTTCCAGGAGATCAAACCCGTTCGTGGAATAGATGTAACTCAGTTCGCGCCCGATGGGATCAATGGAACTGGTAACGTTGCCAACGCTGTTGTAGGCGTAGGAGTAAAGTTGAGTGCTGCCGTCGTCCAGCACCCGTCCGATCTTCGTGGGCTGATCGTCGCTGCCGACCGCAGCGTAGGGCGCGATTTGACCTGCATAGCTAAACCAGACACGCCGTTCGAGCGGCTCCTTGATGCTTTCCAGAATGCCAGCCGATGTCGAACCGCTCGGCGTATGCAGCCAATGATAAATCTTCGCCTTGGAATAATCGCCATAGCCTTGGGCGCACGCATTCCGACTCCAGTAATAGGTGTTCCGGCCGTAAAGGTATTGATTGAACACGTTCATTCCTTGAGGCACCACAGCCGGTAGATCAGCATGTGCGATCCCATTGGTATTTTGGTTGTACTCCA
>JANNAO010000319.1:0-3798 GCA_031384405.1 Verrucomicrobiota bacterium
GATCGCCACGGTGCTTGGCGGCGGACTGATGTTCGCTGTTCACAGTATCGCGCAGAAAATGCCCAAGGATGAATACGGCGTGTTCACGACGATGCTTCAACTCATCACGCTGATGGGTGTTCCCGCAGTCGGATTGCAAAGCGTTTTCGCACAGCAAGCGGCAAGTGCATTGACGGCTGACAAGGAACGATTGCTCGCTTCCACATTTCGCTATGTGATCAAGGCGGCGTTTTGTCTCTGGTTGATCCTTGCCGGTGGAGTGATTGTGTTCAGACAGGAGATCATGACCGCGCTCAAGATTGCGAACCCCGTCGCGCTTTGGCTGACGGTTGTTGTCGGATTGCTCGTGTTGTGGCGACCCGTGTTGCAAGGGATTCTTCAAGGCAGACAAAACTTTCCATGGCTCGGCGGAATTCTTGTCTCTGAAGGCGTCTTCAGATTTGCATTCATCGCCGTGATCGTGGGATTCCTCGCGCACTATGCAGCCGGAGCGTTGTCAGCGGTCATGATCGGAATGGCTGGTGTCGCTGCGCTGGGGTTCTGGTGTTGTCGCGACCTGTTTCAGGGTGACGGTGTGCCGATGAATTGGGGCGAATGGCTGCGACGCGTCATGCCATTGACTTTGGGAATGGGAGTGGGCGTGTTCATGTTGAGTGCGGACATGGTTTTTGTGCAGAAGTTTTTCGCGAAGGATCAAACGGGTTACTACGCTGCTGCTGGAATGATCGGACGGGCGTTGGTTTATTTCACGGCACCCGTTGCGGCGGTGATGTTTCCCAAGCTGGCGCGCAGTGCGGCGACTGGAGAAAAGACGAATGCCCTTTTTCTCGCGGTGGGGTTCACGGCATTGGCGGGTGCGTGCGCTGCGCTGGCCTGCACATTTTTCCCAGAGTTGCCGCTGAAAATGGTGAGGTATGACGCGTCTTATCTTCAGATTTCCGCACCGCTGGTCCCGTGGTTTGCGTGGTGCATGTTGCCGCTGACGTTGGCGACGGTGTTATTGAACAGCCTGATGGCTCAATCACAATTCCGGGCTGTTCCCTGGGTGGTCGCAGTGGCTGTCGGCTACGGAGTCACACTGTATCTGCGCCACGAAACCTTCATCCAAGTCATCCAGACCATCGGACTATTCGGAACACTCTTGTTGGCGGTGACAGCTTGGTTCACATACCGCACACCGGCCACTCCCACTCAATCGTCCCCGGCGGCTTGCTCGTGATGTCGAACACGCAACGGTTCACGCCCTTCACTTCGTTGATGCTGCTGCTTTCATAACAACGAAACAAATTCTTCCATAGTCATTCCGGCCTGCTCAATCATGCTCTTGAGAGTGCCGGGTTTGATGGGTTTGTGCTGTGGCACAACCACGGTGCGGGATTCTTTCCGCATGATGAGATGATAGCCGGTTTGGCGGAGGGTCTCAAAACCTGCCCGGCGCAGGGCGCGTGCGGCTTCAGTGCCGTTCACGTCGCGTGGGATTTTCATGCCAGCAACAAGGCAGGGTCTTCGACGAAATGCAAGCGGACGCGATTAGGATGCTTGTTCGGCTCGAAATAACCTTTCACTGAGTCGGACACCATGTGGTAAAGCTCCTCCAATGTGTCGCCCTGCGTCGTGATGCCGCCCTTGTCCGCGTCATCCCACCGCGCCACGTAACCTCCGGTCTCGTGGCAGGGCGTAACTTGAAAGGTGATTTCTTTCATGGCTTGAATGTGCTTTTTACACCGGTGCTGTGCAACGGAATTTTACTCCCACTCTATCGTCCCCGGCGGCTTGCTCGTGATGTCGAAGACGCAACGGTTCACGCCTTTGACTTCGTTGATGATGCGGCTCGCGAGTTTTTCCAGCAGATCATAGGGCAGCTTCACCCAATCCGCAGTCATGCCGTCTTGCGATTCCACCGCGCGGATCGCGATGGTGAAATCATACGTCCGCTCATCACCCATCACGCCGACGCTGCGCACGGGTAGCAGCACCGCGAAGCTCTGCCATATCTTATAGTAGAGTCCGCACGCTTTCATTTCCTCGACCACGATGGCGTCTGCGTTCCGCAAAATCTCGCAACGCGCGGGAGTTACTTCACCAAGGATACGCACTGCAAGTCCAGGCCCTGGGAAGGGCTGTCGCCAGACGATTTCTTTCGGCACACCGAGTTCTTCGCCGAGCAAGCGCACCTCGTCCTTGAACAAACACTTCAACGGCTCGACGAGTTTGAACTTCATGTTCTTCGGCAAACCGCCGACGTTGTGATGGCTTTTGATCAACGCAGCGGGATTGCCCGCGATGGGGACGGACTCGATGACATCCGGGTAGAGCGTGCCCTGCGCGAGAAACTTCGCTTTGCCAGCGCGTTTGGTTGCCGCTTGGAAAACCTCGATGAATGTCTTGCCGATGATCTTGCGTTTCTTTTCGGGATCGGTCACGCCCTTGAGCTTTCTCAGGAACAACGCGGCGGAGTTTTCGTATTGCAACTTCACCTTGAAATTGCGGCCAAACACTTCCTGCACCACCTCGGCTTCACGCGCGCGGAGCAGACCGTTGTTGACGAAAATGCAGGTGAGTTGATTGCCGATAGCTTTGTGCAACAACGCCGCCGCCACACTCGAGTCCACACCGCCACTCAATCCGAGGACAACGTGTTCCTTGCCGACCTGCGCGCGAATTTCTTCGACGGCCTGATCAATGTAACTGCGCATCGTCCAGTTCTTGCCGCAACCGCAGACGCCGTGGACGAAGTTGGAATACACCTCACGCCCGCGCGGTGTATGGACGACTTCAGGATGGAATTGAAGCCCGAAGAATCGCCGCTCACGATTCTCAATTGCCGCATACTCCGAGTTCTCCGTGGCGGCGACAGGTTTGAAACCGTTCGGTAGCTTCGTGAGTTTGTCGCCGTGCGAATTCCAGACTTGCAGCGATTTTGGCAACTTGGCGAACAGCGCGCACGAACCATCCTTCACCGTCAGCGTGCCTTTGCCGTATTCGCGTTTGAGACCTTTCTCCACCTTGCCGCCGAGGAAATGCGCGAGTAGTTGGACGCCGTAACAAATTCCCAACACGGGCACGCCGAGATTAAAGATTTCCCTATCGGGCAGCGGTGCGTTCTTGGCATACACACTGGACGGTCCGCCAGAGAGGATGATACCGCTGGGTTTCATCGCCGCAATCTCGGCGGCGGGCGTGTTGAAGTGCAGGATGGTGGAATAGACGTTGCACTCGCGGATGCGGCGCGCGATGACTTGCGTGTATTGAGAACCAAAATCAAGGATGACAATTTGTTCGGTCATGGAACGACAGGTTATCAAACCCCCACGCCGACTCCAAAGCCGAAAAGTCAGCAGATAAGATCAATCCTCTCCTCGCAGCTTGTAGTTTCGTTTTCCATGAATAGACTCCGTCTCCGATGCTCGAACGATTGCCCAACTCCCAGCTCAGTAAATTCAAATCCGCCGCCCAGCTTCTGGAGCCAATGCTCAAAGTGGGCAAAGCCGGTTTGAGCGAAGGCTTCATCAAATCCGTGGATGCCGCGCTCGCTCAACACGAACTCGTGAAGATCAAGTTCGCAGATTTCAAAGAGCAGAAGAAGGAACTCGCACCTCTGCTCGCCGAGAAAACTTCCAGCCATCTCATCATGCGCGTCGGCAATGTCATGGTGCTCCATCGCCCCAAGCCCGCGACCGACGCGCCTCCTGCCTGATGATGCCCGGCGCACACGATTCTCGTCGTGTGATTAAAGTCAGGTGAGGCTGTGCTTGGAGGAAACTTTCTCCTCGTCCTCGTCCTCGAAATAAAACAACA
>JANNAO010000321.1:0-14098 GCA_031384405.1 Verrucomicrobiota bacterium
GGACCACTGCTTGGGCTTGGCATCTGCGCACTTTTTGCTTCGCGTCGTTCACGAAAATAATCCATAAACGAACCCAATGGCCGGCTCGCAAGAGCCGGCCTTTTTTGTTTCAGCCCATTAGTCACAACGTCAAGAGTGCCTCAGAAAAGCATCACTCCGTGGGATGACTTCTGCGTCGCCGCCGACAAACGCAGGTCACTTCGAGGCGCGTTGATAAATATCAACCAGTCCAGGCACGTTGATCCATCGCGCCTTGGGTTTTCCAGAAACGTCGTTTCCCCACGGCAGCTCGATGCCTTGCTCGATCACTTGTGCGGTCAGCAGAATGATTCCCGCTCCAACGATGGGCGCGAAATCAATCCTGCCGAATCGCAAGGGCAGGGACCGCAACGGCGAGAGGAGCAATCGCGCGATCACGTCCAGATGTTGCCACAAGGGTTGTTTGCCGAAATACACATAGCTGCTCACGAAGTAGAGGCAGAGCGTTCCGATGATGAGATATTTCCAGGCGAGATAACTTCCAATGCCGACGAGCAGGGCTTGTTCGGAGCGCGCCAACAATCCGGAAACCGGCGGCAAGATCGTCCACGAGGTGAGCAGCCAGCTTCCCAGCCACCAGAGTGGCGTGATGATGAGCAGCGGGAGAAACGCTTTCGTGATCCATGACCAGCGCTCCACTCGTCCCAGATGCAGGCGGAGAAGTTGTCGGAGGGAATCGTTTTCCATCGCGCCAGATTTCAGCATCGAGAGCAACAGCACCCACATCAGAAACACGCCGAGCGTGGCGGTGAAGCTGTAGATCGAATACAGCAGCATGGTGAAGAGCGATGAGGTGTTGCCGCAGAACGGAACTGAGATGACACCGAAATCCACGCGCCCCGCCCAGTTGAGTGCCGAGCCGAATTCCGAGTAGATGAAGTTGTAGAACAGCGCGCGGATGAAAAGCAGCCCGCCGATCCCGATCGGGAGATGCCAGACTTTGAGGGAGGTTTTTTCCGCGCGGCGCAATGTGCCCGCGAGCGTGGCGGGAGTGGATTTGGACAACGGATCGAACCGGGCTGCGCGCCAGTTGAACCAGAGCAGCAGCCCGACAAGATTCAGGATGAAATCGAGCAGGCCCATCAAACGTGGTGCGTGATCCGTGGTGCGTGAACGGCCTGCGGGCGCGATTGATTTTCACGCACCACACCACGCATCAACTCGTCACATCATCTTCAACAACGTGTCCGCCATGTCGCTCGGCGTTGCGGCCACGCCGATGCCAGCGGCTTTGAACGCGGCGATCTTCGCTTCCGCCGTGCCTTTGCCGCCGCTGACAATCGCGCCCGCGTGACCCATGCGGCGTCCGGGCGGGGCAGTTGTTCCAGCGATAAATCCTGCGACGGGTTTCTTGCAATGCTTCGCGATCCACTCGGCGGCTTCTTCTTCCGCGCTGCCGCCGATTTCGCCGATCATGATGATGCCGGTCGTTTCGGGGTCGTCGTTGAACAGTTTGATGACGTCGAGATGCGAGGTGCCGTTGACAGGATCGCCACCGATGCCGACGCAGGTGCTTTGACCGACGCCGCGCGACGTGAGTTGCCACACAGCTTCGTAGGTCAACGTGCCGCTGCGCGAGACAACGCCGATGTTGCTTTTCTTGTGAATGTAACCGGGCGCAATGCCGATGCGGCAACCGCCGTGGGAATCTTTGCCTTCGCCGGGCGTGACGATGCCGGGGCAATTCGGGCCGATGAGCCGCGTCTTGCTGCCGATCATGGCGCGCTTCACTTTGATCATGTCGTTGACCGGAATGCCTTCGGTGATGGCGACGGCGAGTTCAATTCCGGCATCCACCGCTTCGAGAATGGCGTCACCGGCAAACGGCGGCGGAACGAAGATCGCGCTGGCGGTTGCGCCGGTCTGCTTCACGGCATCGGCGACGGTGTCGAAAATCGGAATTTTCTTTCCGCCGTGTTCGAAGAACTGGCCGCCTTTGCCGGGCGTAACGCCCGCGACGACAGCCGTGCCGTAATCAATGGAGAGTTGGGCATGACGCGCGCCGAAGCTGCCGGTGATGCCTTGGATGAGAACTTTGGTATTGGGTTTAACGAGTATTGCCATGTGAAAAATTAGTGGTGATCAACCTTCCGCTTGTGAATGCCAACAGTGTTTCCGTCTGGGTCAAAAATAAAAGCCATCTGACAGACCGGCGTGGGGAACGGATCCATCTTGAACTTCACTCCGCTCGCCTTGAGATGCGCGATGGCTTTGTCGAAATCTTCCACCTCCAGCGTGACGGAGCAGCCTTGCGACGTCGGATTCCAGTCCGGCACACCACTGCCCAGCGACAGCGCGCCGCTGGCGATGTCATATTCCGTCCATTGTAATCCACCCGCTTCGCCGTGAACCATCGTCGGCTTTAAGCCGAGGACGCCCTCATAAAACTTCCGCGCCCGCGCCATGTCGGTGACGGGGTAACAACTAAATGCGATCTCGGTGACCTTCATCTCAGGAAAAAAAATGTCTCGCCAGCGCGAGCGGCGAACTCTTGAACAACTTGCCCGCTGAGTTACGCAAACGTCCCACTGCACTCCGTCGTTCCGCCACTTCACGCGCCACCACCGCGCGCAGCACTTCGCACTCGCGGCGGGAACGTTTGTGTTGTTGTGACAGATCGATCATCTGTTTCTGCAATTCAATCAGGTGACGATACGACTCCAAGCCGGTTACCTCCGGCCCTGCCCGTTCCAACTGTTCGTCGCTCCGAGCCATCGCCCTAGTTCCCTTTGGTTCTCTGGTTGTTCAGGCCGCAGCAGCTACACGCTTGCGCCGCGCAATAGGCTTGGGTGTGTGGACGAGCCTCCTTCCAACCTTTGCTTCCTCTTGACGGACGAGTATTCCAAGGCGTTTCAAATCGTAACCACATTCCGCTCCGATTTTATCACGGACAGTCCAGACATCTTTTAGCAAATCATTTTTCATGTGAGAACATTATATCATCAATTCCAGCGGGGTGCAGATGACGGGTGGAGCATATCCGGCGGAGGCAATCGCTGCACGCACTTTGTCCACGATGGTCGCGTTGGCGATGTGGCGGCAATTCCACGTCAAAAGAAAATCCACTTCATGCACTGCGGCGACGGCAATATGTGCGGCATCCACTGCGGCTTTGGTTGGCAACAAATGAGTGGCCAGTATTTGCTGCGCCAACTGTTGTGCTGCCGTGTTGTATTCTAAGACGTTGCACCCTGCCAAAACCTCCGACCGCGCTTTCGCAGCCGAAGCATCACCCCGCCGCGACTCCACAAGAACGAGTCCAGAAACGAAGAGTTGATACCGATGCCGTCGTTCATTCCACCAATCGTGTGTTGCTTGCTGTTGTCCGGCAATCAGCACGTCGCGGCTGGCTCGCGCTGTCAGCAAGCTCGGGATTGTCGTTTCAAGATAGACCTTCGGTTTCAAGTGGAATGGCTCTCAATCTCCATCTAGGCCAGGTTGCTTATTTCCCCACGGCCTTAACCACCTTCTGTGCCGCGTCCGCCATCGAATCGCCGGTGATGAGCGTGAGACCGGATTCCGCCAAGGTCTTTTTGCCCGCGACGACGTTGTTGCCTTCAAGGCGCACGACGAGCGGAAGATTCAAACCCGTTTCCTTCACCGCCGCGACGATGCCGGTGGCGATGACGTTGCAATCCATGATGCCGCCGAAAATGTTCACGAGGATGCCCTTCACGTTCGGGTCTTGCAGGATGATCTTGAACGCCGCCGTCACCTGCTCCTTGCTCGCGCCACCCCCGACATCCAAAAAGTTCGCGGGCATCGCGCCGAAATGTTGGATGATGTCCATCGTCGCCATCGCGAGACCCGCACCGTTGACGAGGCAGGCGATGCTGCCGTCGAGCTTGATGTAATTCAGCGCGAACTTGCTCGCTTCGATTTCGAGCGGTGCTTCCTCGGCGAGATCGCGCATCTCTTGAATGTTCTTGTGGCGATAGAGTGCGTTGTCATCAAGACCGATCTTGGCGTCCACGGCGCAAAGGGATTCTTTGCCGTCCGCGCCGACCACGATGCAGAGCGGATTAATCTCCACCATGCTCGCGTCGCATTCCCACCAGGTTTTGTAGACACCCATTAACAACTTCACGCCGCTGTTGAATGCGTCGCCCTTGAGTCCGAGCGCGCTCGCGATCTTCCGCGCCTGATACGGCATGATGCCGACGGCGGGATCAATCTGCTCCTTGATGATCTTCTCAGGATGTTTCTCGGCAACTTCCTCGATGTCCATGCCGCCTTCCGTGCTGGCCATGATGAGCGGGCGGGACGTCTCTCGATCCAACAACACCGCGAGATAAAACTCCTTCTTGATCTCTTCTGCCGCCGCGACGAGCAGCTTGCTGACGAGCCGACCTTCCGGGCCGGTCTGTTTGGTGACGAGCACCTGACCGAGCATGGCCTTGGCCTTCTCGTACACGTCCTCGATGCTCTTGCACAATTTCACGCCACCTTGAAAGCCGCTTTTGAAAGTTCCTTTGCCGCGACCGCCCGCATGGATTTGTGATTTCACCACGACGAGTTTATTGCCCGCGCCGAAAAGTTTTTCTGCGACCGCCTTGGCTTGTTCGGGAGTGGAGCAAACATCGCCGGGAGGAACCGCGACGCCGTATTGAGCGAGAAGTTGTTTGGCCTGGTATTCGTGAATGTTCATGTCAGAAAAAAATCCGCTGACATTGAACGAATCTTCGCGCGCGAAATCAATCCCTAACCCAGAGCGCGAAACGTGGAGATTGGTTTTATAAGGAAACCAGGAAGCCAGGAAAGCACCGCTTTGATTCATGGTTTCATGGCTTCCTTATTCATCAACTCCCCCGGCGTCCCCAACCTTATCTCAAAAATAGGTTGGAAAATTCTGCCGAGATTCAGGCAAGCTAGTCTCATGTCCGACACGAACACCGTCATCTTGAACAAGGCCGTCGTCTCAGTTGAAGAAGTTCAACGTGATTGGCTGGACTTGAAGACGCGCGTGGGTCAACTCGAAGGCGAGCGCGCCCTGCTCGAACGCGAAAACAAGACGCTGCGTCTCTTGCTCGAACGCGTGGTGGAGCATCGCCAGCGTTCACACAGCGAATTGATTCTCCTGCTCACCGGACTTGTCAGCAAACTTCCCATCAATGACGTGGGTGTAGTGGTGGCCAAGCTCGTCGAGCATAACGCGAACGTGGCGGAAGTTTGCGCCGCGCTTTCCAGAGGCAGCGTGGAATCGTCATTGCCGCAGCCGACCGTGTTGAAAAATCTGGAGCAAGCCAAACGCGATCTTACCGAAGCCATCAAGCCCGCCGTGGAGGAATTGATCCAGACCGATCCGCCGCTGGAAATCGCGATGCTGCGCGGGTTGGCCACGAGTCCGAAATCATTCTTCACGCCCGCAGCCATCCGCGCGAACCGCTGCTTCGTCAAAGGTCAGGTCACCAAGGAACGCGTGCTACGCGAGTTCGGCGAGGACGCGCTTCAGTTTTTCACCGACCTCACCACCGACGCGAAGTTGAATCCGCGTCCCAAGCAGGAAGAGATCGTTCTCGCATTCAAGCCGGACGTTGAAACGTTGCTCGCGCAGAACAGTTCTCTCGCCGCCGCGAAGAAACAGGAACTCACCGCGCTGTTTCATCGCATCCAGAAAAGTCGCGCAGCCACCGACGCCACTCGCGCGCAGAAGAATTCTTTCCAACGCCTCACCTTCGTTTTGGAGCTGCTCAACTATTACGAGAATCAAGCCACCGAAGCCCCGGACGTGATCTTCGCCTCGCGCCTGCCCGTCTTGATCGAACAACTCGTCCTTGTGCCCGGTCAGGAAACGCTCGATCTGAAATGGATCACCCAAGCCGAGAGCCTGCTGGCATTCATCATCTCGCACGACCATCGGTTGATGGTCATCAACAACATCGGCAAGTCTGGCGGATTGGCGCGCATGTTGAAGTTCGTTCTCCGTCTGCGCGTGGAGAAACTCACGGACGAAAACGAAGTCATCCATGAATTCACCCGCGCCATCATCCCGCCCGCGCCGCAAAAGCCGCCCACGCCGAAATCCGTCGCCGACATTCTGAAACTGATCGCGCTGGAGGTGCGGCAAAAACTCGTCATACGCGGCATCATGGGTTGCGACCGGATGAAGCGCGAGGAAGCGGAAGCGTTGGGTCGCGCCATCGGAGCGGAGATGGGCTTGAAAGGATTGGAAGAAGAGATGCGGCCAAAGTCAAATCTCTCGCCGGAAGTGGAACGCGAACTCGCGTGGGACAAGATCAAGGAACTCATCCTGCAACGCGCCGATCCGTCCGTCGTGGCCGCCGCCATCCGTGATCGTCTGCACGCGAAGTATGACGGCGATGAAGTGAAACAAAGCTGGATCACGCTCGTCGAGTCCGAGCCAATCGCCTTCATCCGCACGTTCTGTCAGTTGCCGTATCTGGCCGATGGCCGCACCGATCCCATCGCGCGCGCCGTGTTGGAAACCTACGTCACGCGCCTGACGCATGAGAAGTATGCGGGCACGTACGCCAAAGTTTTGAGCAGTTTGAAGAACATGTTCAAAGCCAAAGCCGACAGCCCCACGCTACTGAACTTCATCGCGCTGGTGAAATGGGTGGATGCGGAATCCGCGAACCGCCTGAGCCGCGACATCGGTTTGCCGCACTGAGTCAGGCTTGAGTGTCACCACGCACATCAGAGGCGGTGCTTTGCTCTCGTTGCTCCGTGGGATGAATTGACGCCGAGGACGACTGGCTAATTCCAGTTTTCAAACCCGCTCTAAGAATTGATCGGATTCGGAACAAACGCGACTCACCGCTCCGATTCAGGAATGGGCGACTCGGATTTCGTTCCGCTCTCGGAACAAAACACCTGTTTTTCTCCACGGCACACGATCTGCATTGGGGATTCGGACTCTGTGTCTGTGCGAGTGAAACCAACGGAGTCAACTGAACCAAACCATTATGAAAAACCATCGCTCCTCGATTCGCGCTGCAACCCTGTGCGCGATCGCCCTCAGCCTGTTCGCCGTCGGCTTGTCTGCCGTTGCTCAAACCACCGTCAATCTCTCTGTCACGGACTCTGTCGTGGCAGAAACTTGGCCGGGCCAGTCACCCAACCCTGGCAACATCCGCATCTCGCGCACCGGCAGCACGGCCAGCCCGCTCACTGTTTGGGTGAAGTTGAGCGGAACGGCGATACTCGGCGTGGATTTTTCTTACGGTAGCGCAGTCAGCACTTACGTCACAATCCCGGCAGGCAGCGTGTACCGGGATGTTTCCATCAACCCGATTGATGACTTAGCCGTGGAAGCCACCGAGACGGTGCGATTTGAATTGGATGACGAAACGGCCAGCGGCACGGCTGTCCCTTACTTGCTTGGTTATGACAAGGTGACTGTGAACCTGCTGGATAACGAGAGTCTGCCGCCGCGCGTGGTGGTGGATGTCGAAACGTTGAATGACACAACAGAAGGTTCGGTTGACCCCGGCGCATTTCGCATCACGCGTTCCGGCAATGCGAGCGTGGCGGTGACTGTGGCTTACTCTGTGGATGGCAGCGCGACGGCGGGCGATGACTACGCGGTGTTGTCCGGCAGCGTGTTGATTCCGGCGGGACAAACATCCACTGATGTGATCGTGACGCCGGTGGATGACGCGGAACTGGAAGGCGCGGAGTCTGTCACGCTCACCATTTTGCCGTCCACATGTCCGGGAACTTTTCCGCCACCGGCAGATTGCTATTCCTTTGGCGCGAACACGTCGGCTGACGTGACGATTTATGACAACGAAATCCCGCCGGTGCGCGCGGTGGTGGAGGTGGCCGCGTTGAACGGCGCGTTGGAAGCCGGGCCGGTTGCGGGCGCGTTCCGCATCACGCGCTCTGCCAACATGAACGTAGCTTTGACGGTAGCCTACACGCTTGGCGGCACTGCGGTTGAAGGTGATGACTACGCGGCATTGTCCGGCAGCGTGGTCATTCCTGCCGGAGTCGGGTTTGTGGATGTGACCATCGCGCCGGTGGATGACGCGTTGTTGGAAAGCGCAGAGTCGGTCATGCTCACCATTTCGCCGATGGACTGCCCTGAACTTTTCCCGGCGGCGGAATGTTACATCGTCGGCGCGTCGGCGTCGGCATTGCTGACGATCCTCGACAACGAAATCCCGCCGACGGTCACACTCGACACGATGCAAAATACAAACGTGGCTGGATCGCCAGCGCAGGGACTCGGTTCGTTCACGGCGTTTGCCACGAACGGTCACATCGTCTCCTATCAAGTGCGCGTGGACGGCGCGTTGAAAATTTCCGGCGTCACTGGTTACACCAATCCGCCCGCGCCCGGCACTCCGTTTCAACACAACTTCGCGATCACCAACCTGACGGCAGGCAACCACACGATTCAAGCCACCGTCACCGACAATCAAGGTTTCGGCGCCACGGCCACGGACTCGCTGTTCATTTCCATCATCGCACCGCCGCCACTGTCGCTGGAAATCATCGCGCTCGACAACGACGCCGCTGAAACGTTGCCGGGCGAGCCGCCGAATACCGGCAGGTTTCTCTTCCGGCAATCCGGTAGTTCCTCCGAGGAAATGTTTTTCTTCCTGTCCTTCGCTGGCTCGGCGCGTCAAGGCGTGGATTACAACGTCATCACCGGTCCGTGGATCAACACGACCAACGGCATCACGAACATCTGGTCGCAGGAATTCGAGATTGTGCCCATTGATGATTACATCATGGAAGGCACGGAAACTGTGACGTTGCAAATGTGCTTCGTGAATCTCATCTGCATCTACGGAGCCTGCGCGCCGGGCGGCACGACTTGCGGCGGTGGCGCGACCATCAATCTTTACGACAACGACACCAACCCGCCGCCCTTCGCCGTCGTGAGCGTCACCGCGAGCGATGCCGACGCGCAGGAAGTTTCAACGCTGCCGGGCGTCACGCGGAATCCGGGCGCGTTCAACATTGCCCGCACTTCGCCTCCAACGAATGATCTGCCCGTGTACTACTCGCTCACCGGCGCGGCACTGAATGGCGTGGATTACTCGGCACTCTCCGGTGTTGCGATCATCCCCATCGGATCGAACAGCACGACCGTCGAGGTGAATCCGCTGATGGACGCCGTGCTTGAATCCAATGAATCTGTGATACTCACCCTACGACCGACCACGAATGCGCCGCTTTATTTGCTCGACCCCGGCGTGGTCAACTCCGCCACGGTCATCATCCGCGATTACGCGGTGACGAATATCCCCGTCGTCCGCATCAGGACCATAGACGGCCAGGCTTATGAGCAAAATTCTGCAAGCCCACATGCCGTCTTCCAAGTCGAGCGCGTCGGCAGCATCACGGCGGCGATCACCGTGCCCTACACCCTCACCGGCACGGCCAGCAACGGCGTGGACTACGTGGCGTTGCCCGGCTTCGCGACTCTCGCTGCCGGAGTGCGCGCTGCAACCATCACCATTATCCCCTACCTCGACAACGAGCTGAACGAGCCGGATGAATCTGTGATCGTGACCTTGCAACCCCCGTCCTCCAGCGTCTCACCGCCCCCGTACCTGCTCGGCAGTGTCGGCGGTATGGATACGGCGGGCGCGACCATTCGCGAAGACGCGCCAGTGGTGGTGAATCCTCCCCTCAACCGGTTCCAGCGCGCCCTACGGCATCGTTACCCCGGTCGCTACCGGACCGTAATCGTGCCGCTGCCCACTCTGCCTGCAATCTCCCCTGCGGCTACACCTGCAGCGGGGTCGGCTGCCGTGGTGGTCACCTGGGCCGTCGAAGCTTCCACCGACCTCGCGAACTGGAGCGAGATCGGCCAGACCCAAGACCCCGAAGAATTCGTGGACGTGGACGCCGGGGACGCACCGCAACGGTTCTACCGCTTCCGGCAAGTCACACCCGCCGCGCCGTGATACGGGTTTGGTTTGGTGCGGTTGTTGTTGGAAGTAGGTTGAGTTGAGTGAACCACGGAACGCAGTCATGTGTTCCGTGGTTCATCGTTTGGTTCACGGAAGATTTTTCGCATCCCGCTCGCGGCGTGATTGCGGTAAGTTCACTCCAGTTGAAACGCAAACTCGTCATCGCAGCCATCGTCGCGTTGGTTCTCGCCATCGCCGCCATCCTGCTCGTGCGCGATGAACAACAATTTCGCCTCGCCACGCACAACGGCAAAACCGTGAAGGAATGGGCGGGCGAACTTTATCTCAATTACGATCCGCGCACGACGAACGCCGCCACGGAAGCCTTCGTCATCATGGGTTCAAACGCCGTGCCCGCGCTGCGTTCGCTGCTCAATTCGCGCGAGCCGATCTACGAACGAACCTTCCTGCAACAAGCCAGACGCATCCCCATCGCCGCCCGACAATATTTGTTCAAGAAGATCAAACCCGGTCACACCATGCAGTATCGCGTCGGCGCAGTCCGCGCACTCGGCGTCATCGGCCCGGCGGCAGGCGATGCGCTGCCTGAAATGTTGGAAGCACTTTCGGAAACCAATTCGCAGATCAGTTGGGTCGCCGCGCAAAACATTTCCGCGCTCGGACCCAAAGGCATTCACGCCGTGATGACGCTCGTAACGAATGCCGATCCCACCTTGCGCCACACCGCCATCTACTCGCTCGGCGAAGCGCGCACGAACGCGCTGCCCGCCACCGCCCTGCTCATCCGCGCCACGCTGGACACCAACCAAAACGTCCGCGCCTCGGCCTTCTACTCGCTCAGTCGCATCGGACGATCCGCGTTACCGTTGACCGCAGAGATGGCCGCGACGTATCCCGATGCGGATGTTCGCAACGCATCCTTTCGATCCCTCATCGTGATGCTGCCGCCGCCGGGACTTGTGTCGCAATCGTTGCTCGCCAGTTCCACCAACAACGCCGCGATACGCCGCCTCGCCATCCTGACACTCGGTCGCTCACGGCTCACCAACGACCACGTCCTCACCCTGATCCAAACCGCGCTCCAAGATGAAGACACCACCGTCCGCGAAGCCGCCCAGCGCGTGACGGATCGTTTGAAGCGGTGAGGTTCGGACGAACTCCCGTCAAATGCCAACAGCACTGAACCCGACTTCCGAAGTAGCGGCGGGCATCCGTGCCTGCCGTAGAGCCGGGCATCCCTGCCCGGCGGAAGGAATCACACGAGCAACGTACGACACAGGAGATTCGAGAGACGCACAGAAATCCACGCCCCTTTCCGGGCGGCAAGGATGCCCGCCCTCTACGGCAGGCAGGGATGCCCGCCGCTACAATCGCGCCGCACCGCCAGTTCTATTTCGGAGTTCAGATTAAGGTCTAATGCATTCAGAACTTCTCCTTCAACTGGAGCGCCAGTCTGTGACCGGCTCTTGGAGTGGCGGATGCGGGTGCTGCCACACTTCACAGGAACACCACACGGGCCGAAGGTTTCCAAACACAAAGCCGGTCACAGACCGGCGCTCCGTCAATACCGCAGTCCAAAGAAAAGAGGCATCCGCTTGCGCGGATGCCTCGTGATTGATCAGCCGAGGATTATTGCATCCGCAGGCGGAAGTAGCGCTGGGCGTTAGTCGTGCCCACCGGGACGGTGAACGCACTGCCATTGCCCGTGTTCGTGCTCAACGAATTCCACGCTCCGTTGGTGAGTGCATTCTTGAACTCGACGACATACTGCGGTCCGACTTCTGTCGGGAACGTCATGTTCAGGATGGCGCCACTCGTGGAGTTGGTGATCACCGGGTTCACTGCGATGGACAGGGTGGCCACGGTGCTGGTGAGGGACAACGAGGTGAACCCGTCGTTGACCACGACCCGGTATGGACCCGCGTTTGTCGCCTGCATGCTGGCAATGGTCAGTATCCTGTTTGTGCCGGAGTTGCCGTAATTAACCCCAGCCGCATTGAGCGAGTTGAAGTGCCATTGGTAGTTGGTACGGCCAGAGAAGGTGGCCGGAACAACCGCGAGCGAATTTGCCAGGCCGAATGGAGCCGCCTTGCTGGCCGGTGAGGTCACGATGGACGGAGCCGGCGGGGTGACCGAGACAACGGAACTCGTGGTGCTGAGTGTGCCGTCGCTGACGATCACCTTGTAGTTGAGGCTGAAGTTGGCGAAGGCGAGCGGCGCGAAGAACAGTCTGTTCGTGCTGGTGCCCGTGTTGCCGTTGTTTATCTGCCATTGATACGTCGCGATGCCGCTCGAAGTTGCGGCACTCACTGCCAGATTCGTCGTTGTGCCAGCCGCGCCCACGATGCTGAAGGGCTGGGTGTTGATGACCGGTCCGGCCACATTGGCGGAGAGGTATGTGCTCTGGATGGGAGGCAAGTTAGTGGCGTCCACGATCCATGCGCCGTTGGCACCGCTTCCATCATAAGCCGTGTCAACCGTGCCGAGGTAACGCCAGCCAACTCGGACATGGTCGGCACCCGTGTTCTCGGTAAGCACCGCCGCAAGGAAGTAGGGCTGGCCGACAGTCAGCAGATAATGAGTCGGGACGGCATACACGTCGGAGAACTGGGTGCCGGTGGAATACGAATCACCGATCCACACTGCTCCAGCCGGATCCGCGCCGCTCGCGTTGAGGTAGAGCCTGGCTTTTTCATCACCGTTGATGAAGAACTCGTAGTATCCAGTGTTCGTGGGAGTGACCCAGGCTGTGATGGTGCACACGTTGCTGTCGGCCTGTCCGGCGAACAGCGAATTGTTTCCGAGGCTCTGGTTGAAGGCAATCGCGTCCGAACTGAAGTTCGTCATGGTTGCGACAACTTGCGGCACGTACGGGAACACGGCGTTAGTCATGGCGGACAGTCCAGCAAACGTGGCTCCACCGTAGCCGAAGCGGTAGTAATAGCTCCACACCGCTTTTCCAACCGTCAAGCTGGGCGCGGTGAAGGAGATGCTGGCCGTGGGTGCGAGATGCGGTGTTGCCGCCTGATCCAGCACGTTGCTCACGGTGACGGTGTAGCTCGCTCCGGGTGTCAGACCCGATGTGATCAAACCGACTGTCTTGTAATCCGCGCCGAACTTCGTGTCAGTCACGGCACTGGCGATCACTACGTTGGTGACTGTCACGCCGCCGGAGATGAAGTAGTTCGCCGGATTGGTGGCCGTGGTCGGGTCCATGCGCTTGGAGAACTTGGCTTGCACCAAGAACAGCGGAGCGTGGTTTGGATTTCCACCCGTGCTAGTCGCATCATCAATGACCGGGCCGGAAACCATCGTGCCGCGCGCGCCCACATCGGTGAGTGCCGGGAACGAGGTGTCGGCGGTGATCGTCACCGTGGCGGCCACGGAATTGGTGACGCCTGCGGTGTTGGTGTTCATCGGATTATAGACTCGCAACCAATAAGACCCCGCGTCAGACGGCCTGAGTTGATTGATCACCAACTTCGGACTGAACGGTCCCTGTTGGTCGCCCGCCACAGTGCTGATCACCGGGTAGTGCGCCGTTCCATCGAAGTTGTTGACAGTTGTGAGTTCCACGCCGTCTTTCACCCAGACATAACTGTTCGGGATGCCAATGGCCTTTGCCGTCAATGTGACCGAAGTGGTAAAGCCTTCCGCGCCGCTGGCGTCGGCCGGGTTCAACGTGAACGAAGCCGGTGCCCAAATCTGCGAAAGGTGGTTGGTGATGTCCGAAATGGTCAGCGGATAATCATAGACTGCCACCTGACTCAATGCGCCGAACATGGGCAGGGTGCCAAGTGACCCGCGATTCCGGTTGCCCATGACGAGCGGAGCGATGTTGTTGGCGTTCCAGATGAACGAGGCGTTCGGGTCGGTGGAATAACCGGTGCCGTCCGAGTCTTCGAGCACACCATTCATATAGACGAACGCCCTATCCCCGCCACTCGCGGCATCCACCACAAGGCAGACGTGACACCATTCGCCGAGCGGCGGAGGTGTGGGGCCGCCCGTTCCATTTTGGTTCACGCCTTGGTTGGTGTTGAAAAACCGTCCGATGCGCATGGTCCAATGCCTGAAGGTTGTTTGATTCTCGCCGTCGGCACCCGTATAGCCGAGATAGACCGCAGCACCCGCGCGGCTTGCGCCGATGTTGAACTGGGACGAGATCGCGCAGATCGCGTTGCTGCTGTCGGGGCGATACCAGAACT
>JANNAO010000343.1:0-7955 GCA_031384405.1 Verrucomicrobiota bacterium
AGTCCATTGGTCCGATCCTCACCCGCTTGGAGATGTTTCTCGGGCGCAAGCCGATCCTGCACATGGTATCGCAGACGGAGAACCGTTTGGACTTCGGCAAGATGATGGACACGGGCAAAATCTTTCTGGCGAAACTGCCGGAAGGTCTTCTTGGAAAAGAGAACTCTTACCTGCTTGGCACATTGCTCATTTCCAAGTTCCACCAGACGGCCATGAGCCGACAGGCGCAGCAACTATCAGCACGTCGGGATTTCTGGATTTACGCTGATGAATTCCATAACTTCATCACGCCGAGCATGGCGGATATTTTGCAAGGCGCGCGCAAGTATCGCATTGGACTCACGTTAGCTCATCACGAGTTGCGACAGTTGCAACGAGACGCCGAAGTCGCAAGTGCGGTCATGTCGCATCCCTGCACAAGGATCGTGTTTCGCGTCGGCGATGATGATGCGAAGAAGTTGGGTGAGGGATTCTCGTTCTTTGAAGCACGCGACTTGCAGAAGCTTGGCATCGGCGAATCCATCGTGCGGATTGAGCGCAGTGATTGTGATTTCAATCTGGCGGTATCACCGCCCGATTTGTTGGATGAAGCCCAGGCTTCTGAGCGACGGCAGGAAGTCATCGCGGCATCGAGAACCACATACGGAACTCTCAGGACGCAAGTGGAGGCGATGCTGCGTCAGTCATGGGAAAGTGAAGTTGCAGATTCAAAACCAACGAAGAAGGAAACGCCTCCTGAGAAACCGATCATTCCAGAGCCACCATTGGCGACAGCTCCCGCTTCCCCACCAGTTGAAGTCGCAAAACTGATACCTACTGAAGTCCCGAAGGTAACGGTTTCGGAAAAGGACATACCTGCCACAGCTGAACCAAAGCCACAGGTGATTGCAGAAGTTCCGAAACCGAAGGTGAATCGAGAACCGCATGCACCCCGCGCTCAAGGCAAAGGCGGAGCGCAGCACAAGGCCATTCAGCAACGCATCAAACAAGAGGCGGAAGCGCTAGGTTTCAGAAGCACGATTGAGAAGCAGATTGGCGACACCAAGCAGAGTATTGATTTGATGTTGGAGCGCGGTGACCAATCAATCGCGTGTGAGATTTCCATTACTACAACCATTGACCAAGAAGTCGGTAACGTCAGGAAATGCCTGGACGCGGGTTTGCCGAAGGTTGCGGTGATTTGTTTGGATAGCGAGCGGTTGGAAGAAATCGCAGCGGCGGTGTCCGGCAGTCTCGGCAGCGAAGCGGCAAAACGAGTCATCTATCTGCAACCCGATCAGTTCATCGCCGACTTGCAGGCGATACCCCAGCCTTCGATTGAAGCATCCCAATCCACCGTCGTGTCGCATGGATACAAGGTTAAGCGCACGTTGCCCAAGCTCACACATGAAGAGCGAGCGCGGAAAGAAGACCTTGCCTCACGCGTGATCAGTGAAGCGATACGGCAAAAATCCCGCTAGTTCTCCGAGGAAGACAGGCTTCGACGAAGCTCGCGAAACTATTATCCTGTGAGGTTTCCCCTCAAGAATCGTCCGACCTGTCGAACAGTCGCAGCCGCAGACAAATAATTCTCCATCTGCTAAAATGTCCGCATGACACAATGGATCATCATCGCAGTCGCTTTGCTGCTTGTTGTGATTTCCGTCCGCCTGCTCGAAGTCTTTCTCCACAGATCAAAACGCGTGTATCAATACGAGCGCAGTGATTCCTTGATGACGCGAGCAGAACGTGAATGCTATCACACACTGATTGCCGAAATGGGTGCGGACTATTGTTTCTTCCCGCAGGTTCACCTCGATTCCATCGTCACCCCAAAAGATTCAGGAAACAGTCGGTTGTATGCCTTCCGGCACATCAATCAGAAGTCAGTAGACTTCGTTGCATGCGACAAAAAGCTTTTGCGCCCCTTGTTCGCCATAGAGCTTGATGACAAGACCCACAACCTGCCGCGACGCATTGCCAGGGACAAGGAAGTCGAACGTATCCTGCATGTCGCCTGCATTCCATTGATCCGTATCCAGAACCGGGGACACTTTGACCCGAAAGAACTGGCAAGAGAGGTTCAGGACGGAATCAAACGCTACGCGACGCTTCCAGTGGTCTGATTCCTTAACCCGTAAAATGTCTGTGTCGAGAATGTGCCTGCCGTGCTAGAAGAACCTCACGCACCAGCAACCCGGCATCGCGAGCAACAGTAATCATTCTTTGGTGAGTGCCGTTTCCACGAACCGGATGAAAACCTCGTCGTGTAGCGGCTTTGCGGTTTCCCACACCGCTTTCGGAATCGGCAGCGAGAAGAACCCTTTGATGTCCTCACGCACGCCGCCAAGCTTCACAAACATTTTCGCCTTCATCGCCCGATGGACGACATCCAAGTGCAGAATCAGCAACGTGACGAAGAGCCGCTCTTCGTTGGTGAGCGGCTTTGTTTCCAAATCCGCTCCCTTGTCCAATATCCGAGAAAGTTCGGGTCGTTCGTAGGCTTGCTTCCAAATCGTGTGATGGTGTTGCGTCATCTCCATCGCGTTTCCAATTTTTCGAGCTTCGCCTTCCCGCCTGATTGAATGCGCGGTGAACAAGAATCCGCTGATGATGCCGAGGTTTTGGAGCAGGTCACTGTGTTGTGCGATCCAGTCGAAGACTCCCATACCGCGCATGGTAGCAAACTGCGCGGTTTTGCACAAACGGCCTAGACGAAGTCGGGGATGTCGGCTTTGGCAAGCACGAGTGTTTTGCGCGGAACAAGGACAATGCGTTCGTCTGGGCCGCACCCCGCCGTAGGCGGCAGATTGGCTGCGGCTGCCTGAGTAATATCAATCCCGATGACGGCGAAGTTGCCATCCGCAAGCGCCCACACGTCCGGGCAGCCCCGAAGTGCGATGGTCTGCGCGCCGTTGGCGTGCGGATCAGGGCCGAGACGTTTGATGAATATCATATGCTCAATGCTTGACCATAGCAAAGTAACGGTCAAGTCCGTTTTCTTGTAATCCTTCGGCGTGCCAAAAGTCGGCCATCATCAAGCGGTTTGTGCGGAGATTATTCGGCTCTTGTTCGCCGAGCGAAAGCGGCGCGGTTTGTCCAACTACGCGGTTTCGCAACGCTCTGGAGTATCGCAATCCATGATCAGCTTGGTGGAACGGGGACTCCGCAATCCTTCCATGGAACTCATGCTCAAAATGGCCGACGGCATTGAGGCCGACCTTCCTAGTCTCATTCGGAAGGCGCAAAAGACCACGGTAGAGAAATAGATCTCTCAGGAGTTCTCCGTTGAAGCAACGCCAACTGAATCTTGGTCGAGGTCATGATTCGTAAACGGCTGCTTGCGCTCAGGCTGATTCTGGACTGTTCTTCTTGTATTCATATATGGCTAAGATATTCCAAATGCAGAACTCATCCACGCACTCCTTGGAAAAGCGCAGGCTGATCCTGCTTGAACGTCTCTGCCCGCCGCCGGACGCGATCCGGGCCTCGTATGTCCGGCAGTTCGTGACCTGTGGAAAGAAGAATTGCCGCTGCCAGCGCGGACACAAGCATGGACCGTTTCATTACCTCGTCCAATGCTTGGGGACGGGCAGGGTGAGAAAGTTTCTGCTCAAAACGCCCCAAGCTCGAAAACAGGCGCGTGCGGGCGTGTCTGCCTACACGGAGTATCAGGAGCGGTTGGAAGAACTGTCGCAGATAAACACCGAATTGCTGAGACGAAGAACCCAATCTTTTGCCTCGAAAGCCAAACTCAACGGGTGACGAGCCGTCACTTTAAGCAGTAACTACATTAGCCAACGATTCAATCGGCTTGTCAATCTAGGCACCGCCAATGGGTACGCTAGACTTGTACAGGTTGAATTTGTGTGTCGTAGTTTCCTGCATTGTCTCGGCCATTCCCCATGACCGACACGGTAGAGGAAGTTAAACCCTCTCGCTGGCAAGCCAGCGGACAGATTATCCATTCGTTAATCACACACCCACATGACAACCACACAAAAGGTTTCGTCACGCACTTTTACTCAAAGCGACCTCAAATTGGTCAACGACATCATTTACAAATCTGCCGATGACATCTGCGTCTCCATAGCCCGCAGTTTTGAGCGGATGGAGGAGAGGATTGAGGCAATGGAGTCGCGCCTTTACAGCCGCCTTGCGGATTTGGAAGACCTGCTGACAGAAATTCGCGCGGACGAAACCAAACAGAAAAAATCCCTGCCTCTCGCTTCGGCGCGCTAACAACATGAGCATCTACACCATCATCATCCCCAGATTCGAACGCATCATCAGTGCCCACAACGAAGACGAGGCGTTGAAGGAGTTCTGGAATGATTACAGCGATGTCCAGTCAGACCCTGATTGGCCGATTATTAAGGACATAACAAAAACAGAATGAGCAAGGAAACACAGATGAGCTTGCACGAGATTATTGAATATCTATACGCCGACGAGGAGAAGCATTGGCAGGAAGAAAACAGACCCGCGAACCACATCTTCTGCGACATACTGCGGGTTGATTCGTGGCTTCGAGATTACACCCCCAACTAAATCCAACTAGCATGAAACCCATTAACAATGTTCGGGCATTGCGCCATGCGATTACGCAGGGGCAACACGAGTTCAGATTGTGTCTGAACGGTGGTGCTTATTCAGCCAAGAGTATTGAGATTGCTCCCAATGGTCGATTCATCGTGTTCAATCACATCGACGAGACCGAGCAGAACCTCACAGGCAGACAGTTATACACTCATAGCAACATCGGGATTGGTATGCGGCGCGGATCCCTTCTCGCCTTACCCCAATGACCATGAAATACGCGGATTTCCCCATCACTAGCGTCTGTCGCGCCGACCTTGAAAGTATCGGTTTCGATACCAGCGGGGTTGACGATGCAACGATGAAAGAACTCGCGGAGAAACTGGCAGACGATTATTGCGAGCAGTTGTTTTGGAGCAGTCTGAAAATCCTTGCCGATTGCCTCAACATCCCAAAGTCCAACTCTATTTCCTTTCAAGGAAATAGAGCGCACCTATGACCTTATAGGGCGAATACCTCTCAATCATCCGTATCCGCAATTTGACCAGAGCTTGCGCAGGGGCTTCTTCGGCGTGGAAGATTGAGGTTTGCGATACCTTCATATCCCGCGCCGCCTGTGCGCGCGTCACCATCGCCTGTTTGCGGAACCGCTTTGCCATCAAAATCAGGTCTTTTTCACGAAACGCTTTTGACATGCGGTCAGTTTAGAAAATATACGCGGTTTGCCTACACATTTATCTTGCCATCCTCATCTCGTTTCGGGTATGAAGTAGTGTATGAAGGACAACCATGCCTTGCTCAAAGACGTAGGAATCTGGATTCGCGTTTCCACCGAAGACCAAGCTCGCGGCGACTCACCTGACATCCATCTCCAGCGCGCTCGCGGATATGCCACAGCGCGAGGCTGGACGATTAAAGAGGTCTATGATTTGGCCGGTGTCTCTGGCAAATCTGTCATGGAACATCCCGAAGCCAAACGCATGATGGCCGACGTGAAGCGCGGTCATATTAGCGGACTCATCTTTTCCAAGCTCGCACGCCTCTCTCGTAATCTGCGCGAAGTGCAGGACTTCGGTGATTATTTCAGCCATAACAAGGCCGACCTCATCTCGCTCAATGAAGCCATTGACACCAGCACCGCAGGCGGGCGCATGTTTTTCAACCTACTCGGTGTGTTTGCTCAGTGGGAGCGGGAAGAAACCACAGAACGCATCAATGCCTCGTTCCTGACACGCGCCAAGCTCGGCAGGTTGCTCAACAATAATGTGCCGTATGGTTACAAGGTGGAGAAAGGCCAGATGGTATTGCACCCCGACGAAGCTCCTATCCGCCGCGAAACCTACGAATTGTTTCTCCAGCACCGCCGGAAATTCACGGTCGCGGAGATGCTCAATGCCAAGGGCTATCGCACCCGCAAGAATCGTCCGTGGAAGACCACCCAGATCAAAGATATTTTGACGGATGGTTCAGCCAAAGGCGTGCATGTGTTCAACCGCATCAAGCGCACGAAGGCATGGACGGGCACGCTCAAACCCGAATCGGAATGGGGACGGATTGACTGCGAACCGATCGTGAGTGTGGAACTCTGGCAGCAAGTGAACCAGATTTTGGAAGAACAACAGAAGACGTGGAAGAAACCCGGCCGCTTGCCAGCCCTACCGTTCAGTAAACTGGTGTGGTGCAAATGCGGCGGTAAGATGTATGCGCGGACAGATTCCCCTAAATACCTGTGCCGCGCTTGCAACAACAAGATTCCCATTCCTGATTTGGATGCAGTGTTTCGAGATGAATTGAAGGCGTTCTTTGCTGACCCTAGAAAACTCTCTACCGACCTTGCCCAAGCCGAACAGACCTTGAAGGATAAAGAGACGCTCCTCGGAAGCCATCAGCAGACCGTTCAGAAGGTGCGGGACGAAATGAAACAAACCCATCGCCTGTATCTGGAAGGCCAGATTACCTCGCAGGGATTCGGTGAGTTCTACAAGCCTGCCGAAGAGCGACTCAACCAGCTATTGACCGAACTGCCCAAGCTACAAGCCGAGGTTGATTTGCTCAAAGTCAGCCACCTTTCAGCCGCCGACATCGCCAGCGAAGCCACCACGCTCTACGATCGCTGGCCTCAATTGACCGTAGATGACCGGAGGAAAATCGCCGAAGCCCTGTGTGAGAAGATCGTCATCGGGGATGGCGAGATTGATCTAACCCTCTCGTATCATCCATCTTCTGAAGAACTGTGTAAAAATCAAACGCACCTTTAGGCGGCGTGAATGTCATCTCAAGTAATGTGTCACGATGATAACAACTCCGATAAAAGCAACTGCACATACGATGACGGAAGTGCAGCCAGCGCGCTTTGGGGGATCAACGCCAGGGTCGGTAATGTCCTCATCACCGTCTCCAAACACTCGCGCATCTAAAATCCCGGCCATGCTCCGCAGCTTGTCGAGTATCTCAAGGACTTGGGCATCGCCGTCGCCCTTGAGGTCGTCCGTCCAAAGCTGGTCTGCCTCGACATTGATGTAACGCTTCCTTCCGTCTGTGGGGCTAGTCCAGACAATCGGCTCTTTGTCGCCGCCTGATACATAGCTTTCTTGATACAATTCGCCCTCTCAGGAGGTAGGGCTGGGGTGAGGGCGGACGGGAAGCCATTATTCGCCTTCTCGCTGGCGATGATTTGTTTTCTGCTGCTGGCTTCCGCTGTTCACGCCCAATCCTATGCCGTGGACTGGCACAAGATCGCCGGCGGCGGCGGCACGAGCACCAACGGACAATTCACCCTCTCCGGCACAATCGGCCAGCATGACGCCAGCGGCGCGATGACCAACAACCAGTATTCCGTTACCGGCGGCTTCTGGGTCTTGCCGCAAGCGGTGCAAACACTCGAAGCACCCACGCTCACCATCGTTCCCGCCACGCCCGGCAACGCCACGCTCTCGTGGACGCCCAACACGCCGGGCTTTGTGTTGCAGGAGTCGTCGAGCGTGACTGGCACTTGGACCAATTCCCCGAGCGGTGCGACGAATCCCGTCACCGTCCCTGCCACCGTGCCGACGAAGTTCTATCGGTTGATCAAACTCTAAACTTGTAGGCGACGACGTGAGGAGTCGTCCGGTAGGTCGTGGTAAAACTTCTGCCGCCCCTACAGGGCTTGAATTCTTTTTGAACGATGAACCCAGGGCGTTGCCCTGGGCTATCATCTGTCGGGCTTTCAGCCCTTTTGAAATGGCAGCTTCCTCAAACCTGCGAATACCCCGTCGGTCGCAGAAACGCGCTCGTGATGTTCGTCAGGATTTCCGCAGGCCATGCGCGGCAATGCGGGCAGGAGCGTGCCGTCGGTGGCGATGAGTTCGCCTACCTTCTGACGCACGCTCGCATCGCCAAAGGTGGGCAGGGCTTGACCTGCAAGATCGCGCAGCAGTCCGGCCAGCAGTTCGGGA
>JANNAO010000352.1:0-17859 GCA_031384405.1 Verrucomicrobiota bacterium
AGCGGGAGCAGCCGCGCCACTCGCGCCACTCAACGTCAGGATGCGTTGGCCGATAGTGATTTTATCACCGGCCTTGACGTGAATCTTGGCGACCACGCCACCGGCAGAAGCGGGGATCGCCGCCACAGCCTTTTCGTTTTCGAGTTCGATGATGGTTTGATCCTTGGTGATCGTATCGCCTTCATTCACGAAGACGCCGACGACCACGCCGCTATCTGAACCCTCGCCAAGTTTTGGTAATTTCAAATCCATAGTTCCAAAGGCCGCAGAGACTGCCGGATTCGCGCTCGACTTCCTAGCAAAAAACTTTTTCCAGATGAATGCCGTGCGTATCTCAGTTATTGGGAGCGGCGGGGTTCTCTCATTAACACCCGGATTCATCCGGGTGTATGTGGGCGAAGATAGGGAGAACGGTTTCAACCGTTTCCGGGTCGTCATTTTTCGCCCATGCCTCGGCCAAACCGTTGAAACGGTTGTTTCTCGGCGTCGCATCACACCGGGCTGAAGCCCGGTGTTAATGAGATGCGCCCGTGAATGTCTTTGAGAATTCGTTGCGAATGACCTGTAAAGTCGGGTCTGTTCTTGGCAATCAACGCTCACCCAGCCAAGCTCCCGCCATGTCGCAGCAGTCGCAGACAATCCTCAATGCAGTCATTCCCATCTTTGGTGTCATGGGACTCGGCGTGTTCATCCGCAAACTCAACTGGCTCACGGAGGAGGCGGACAAAAGTCTGATGCGCGTTTGCGTGAACGTGCTGCTGCCGTGTCTCATCCTCGATAAATCCCTCGGCAACCCAGCACTCTCGCAGCCGAGCAATCTGCTGCTCGCGCCGTTGATTGGATTCCTGCTGATCGGCGCAGGGATGTTAATCGCTTATGTGGTGAAACCGCTGCATGGATTAACTGAGGCGACTCAACGGCGCACGTTTGCCGTCACGGTCGGGATGCACAATTACGGTTACGTGCCGCTGCCGCTCGCGTTGTTGCTGTTCGATCAAGCCACGGCGGGCGTGTTGTTCCTGCACATCATCGGCGTGGAGATAGCGATGTGGACGCTGGGCGTGATGCTGTTGTCCGGTGGCAGCATCGGGCGCGACTGGCGCAAACTCATCAACGCGCCGCTCATCGCCATCGTGCTGGCGGTCGTGCTCAACGCGCTCGGCTGGAACACGAGCGTGCCGCAAGTCGTCGGCACGGGCGTGCATTGGTTGGGCGGGTGCGCGATTCCGTTGGCTCTGATCCTCATCGGCGCGATCATGGCGGATCACATCGGCGAGTTTCATTCCGCCAACGGCTGGCGCGTCATCTCGTCTGCCGTGCTGTTGCGCATCGGCCTGCTGCCGCTGATCTTTTTGCTCGTGGCGAAGTTCATCCCGATGACGACGGAACATCAACGCGTGCTGGTGCTGGAAGCCGCGATGCCGACAGCGGTGTTCCCCGTGGTGCTGGCGAAACTTTACAAAGGCGATCCCGCCACAGCCATGCGCGCCGTCCTCAGCACGGCGGTGGTGTCGCTCGTGACGATTCCGCTGTGGATCAAGTTCGGGATGAAGTTCGTTTCTTTGTAAGCACTAGGCCGGAAATCAGCCCTAGCGCTACAAGTGTGAGACTCGATGGTTCTGGGATGGCGACGGAAGAAAATAAAATATTGTCAATTTTGAGTGCGCTTCCCAAAGCGCCCACTGGAGCATTGTTCATGATCTTTAGTTCCGAAAGAGTTCCGGCAAATCCCGCTATGTTGCCGCCATAACTATTCCCGCCCAGTGAAAACATTGGAATCTCGGCGCCACCAACAAATACTTTGAAGGGTGCGCCTGTGGCGAGCAGTCGAACCGAAAGTGCGGATGGAGAAATGTTGCCCGTTTGAGAAATGTAAGAGTTTATCCAAGCACTGTTAAAATCCTGTGAGTTCGCGCGCCCACTTGCAAAGGCGAGCGAATAGTTGCCAGCTAATTGGGTTCCGGGGGCGTACACTGGACTGATTGAGTCTACGAGAAGATAATACGGTGTGATGCCAGCGTGAGGATTTCTGTAATAGACGATTGAGCTATCACTGCCGGCACCGTGGCTCCAACCCGGCACAGCCAGATTCCAGTTGAGAAACCCGTAAGTCGGGTTATTCACCTGAACATTGGCACTTTCGAAGCCGAGATTGATAAAACCTTGGCTTTGCGCAGGTGTTGCTACTGCGATGATGACAGATACGATCAGTAAAAGTGGCTTCATAGAATTTGTTGGTTGGCTTTTGACGGAGTACTGGAAAAGCATCATTTGTGACCGAGTTGACGGCACGATCTAACACCCGCATAAAAGCTGTGTCTAGGGAAATCTAGGGAAATTGAGCAACAGTATCTACGGACTTTTGCTATTTAAAATTTCTTTAATCCCTTCAACACCGCTGCCACCGCTGCCGCCAAACCTTCCATCGTGTGCTGTTTCGCTTCGACGGTGGATTTCAGGCCGAGGGCTTCGAGGGCTTTGGTGGTCTCGGGGCCGATGGAGGCGAGTTTGGTTTGCGGGAACTTTTTCAACAGGACGGGCAGGTTGAAGCGCGCGTGGAAATGTTCCACGGTCGAGCCGCTCGTGAAGGTGATCCAGTCCGCGCCGGCTTCAAGGAGTTTGTCGCTGGCGGGCGTGGCAGTGGTGGATTCGGCCACGGTTTGATAGACGGGGATGTCGTCCACAATCGCGCCGAGTTCTTCCAAGGCTTTGGGTAGATCGGGGTTCGCTTTTTCGGCGCGGAGCAGACATATCTTCAGGTTCTCGATGGTCTCAAACTTGTCGAATTCCTTCGCGATCTTCGCGCCGATGGCTTCGTCGGGCATCAGGTCCACTTGCAGATGGAGGTCGCGCAGTTTGGCGGCGGTGGCCGGGCCGACGGCGGCAATCTTCACGCCGCCGATGTCGCGCAGGTCTTTGAACGCACGGAAGAAGTATTCAAAGAACGAAGTGACGCCGTTCGCGCTGGTGAACACGAGCCAGTCGTAGGAATTCAATTCGAGCATCGCGTCCATCAAATGCTGTGGCTGCGAGGGAATGGCGGTTTTGATGCAGGGAATCTCCAGCACGTCGGCACCGAGTTCGGTGAATTGCTGTGCGAGTTCGGCGGCCTGGGCCTGGGCGCGGGTGACGACGATGCGCTGGCCGAAGATCGGGCGTTGCTCGAACCAGTTGAGTTTCTTCCGCAGCTTCACGACGTCGCCGATGATGGTGACGGTGGGCGGCGGCAATTTGGTTTTCGCCGCGAGAGCGCCGATGTCGGCGAGCGTGCCGGTGAGCGATTGCTGGCGACCGGTCGTGCCCCAACTGACCATCGCGATGGGCGTGGTCTTGGCCATGCCGTTTGCGACGAGCGTGGCAGCGATTTGCCCAATGTGTTCCGTGCCCATCATCACGACTTTCGTGCCGGGATTCTTGGCTTCAGCGGCCCAGTTCACGACGCAATCCTTCGCGCTGGGATCATCGTGGCCGGTGAGGATGGTGAGTTGCGAGCAATGATCGCGGTGCGTGAGCGGAATGCCGGCGTAGTTGGGCACCGCTGCAAACGCGGACACGCCGGGCACGACCTCGAAGGGGATTTTCGCATCATGCAAGCGCTCGGCTTCTTCGCCGCCGCGACCGAACACGTAGGGATCGCCGCCTTTGAGGCGCACGACGGTTTGGCCCTCACGCGCTTTGGCGATGAGTTGTTCGATGACGTCGGGGCGATTGTCTTTGGTGTCCTTCGCGCGGCGTCCGCCGAACAAGATTTCCGCCGTGGCGGGCGCAAGTTTCAGGAGGGAGAGATTAACCAACGCGTCGTAAATGACGACGTCGGCGCGGCGGAGCAATTCCGCGCCGCGCAAGGTGAGGAGACTGGCGTCGCCGGGGCCAGCGCCAACGAGATAGACTGTGCCTGATTTATTCATCCGGCGTGGATGTTAGCGAGTGGAGCGATGTCGGGCAAAACAAAGTCAGCGCAGATCAGCGGTTGAAAATTGTCATTCTTTTCAAATCACTTTGCAGCTTTACGGGATGGATTTCATTTCGTCTCGCAATTATTTTCTCCCCGTGCAGAACAACACACTCCAGATCGGTTCGGTCGGCAGCAACGTCAACGACGCACAGGTCGCGCAACTCGTGGCGCAGGCATTGCCCGACGCAGAGTATCGCGCCAAAAAGATTTTGCTCATCGTCCCCGACCACACGCGCACCGCGCCAGTGGGGTTGTTGTTCAAAACAATTTTCGCCCAAATCGGCGCAGCGACGGCGGAACTGGATGTTCTCACCGCGCTCGGCACGCACCCGGCCATGAGCGAGGAACAAATTTGCGAACGCTTGGAAATCTCCGTCGAGCAACATCGCAATGAGTTCAAGAAAGTCCGCTTCTTCAATCACGAGTGGGATAATCCCGCTGCGTTGCAAGAGATCGGCGCGCTCACCACGGCTGACGTGAAGGAACTCACCGACGGATTGTTCTCGATGGAAGTTCCAGTGGAGATCAACAAGCTCGTGTTCAATTACGACCAGGTCATCATCGTCGGCCCGGTGTTCCCGCACGAAGTCGTCGGCTTCTCAGGTGGCAACAAGTATCTGTTCCCCGGCGTGGGCGGGCCGAAGATTTTGAATTTCTTCCACTGGCTTGGCGCGGTGGTCACCAACCCGATGATCATCGGCAACAAGTGGACGCCCGTTCGCAAGGTCGTGGATCGCGCAGGCGCACTTGTCAAAGTCAGCAAGGCATGTTTCTGCATGGTCGTTGCGCCGGACAAATCACTCGTCGGTCTCACGTTCGGTTCACCCGAAGGCGCGTGGGATGCCGCAAGCGAACTCTCCCGCCAGACCCACATCATCTACAAAGAGAAACCGTTCAAGACCGTGCTCTCCAAGATGCCGTTGATGTATGACGACCTCTGGGTCGCGGGCAAAGGCATGTATAAACTCGAACCCGTGGTCGCCGACGGCGGCGAACTCATCATATACGCGCCGCACGTCACGGAGATTTCCGTCACGCACGGCAAAGTCATCGAGGAGATCGGCTATCATTGCCGTGATTATTTTCTGACGCAGTGGGACAAGTTCAAAGACAAGCCGTGGGGCATCCTCGCGCACAGCACCCACGTTCGCGGCATCGGCAAGATGGAAAACGGCGTCGAGCAATGCCGCATCAAAGTCACGCTCGCCACCGGCATCCCCGAGCACATCTGCAAGAAGATCAACATGGGTTATCGCGACCCTAAGACGATCCGCGAGGAGGATTTTGCGAATCGCGAGGAGGAGGGGATTCTGTTCGTGCCGAAAGCGGGCGAGATGCTTTATCACTTGAAGCAGCAGCCGAAGTGGGCGGGCGGAGCGTAATTCAGAATCAAGTAGCAGCCAACGTGAGTTGGCTCAAACTAATCTTGCGGTGGGAAAAATCAGAGCCGACTCACGTCGGCTGCTACTTTTCATTCACCCGAAGCAGAACCCTTTCTCGGAACGGACATGCCTTGGATTTCCGCCCACAGCGGTTTCAAGTCCGGGTCTTCGAGTGCCTGCGCTTTGATTTTTTCGGGCTTCCGCAGTTGCATTGCGCGCCGCAACCAATCCCGCGCCTCATCCAGGTTTCCCAACTGACACTCGTAGCACGCGAGGTTGTAGGGGATGGTTTCATTCTTGGGAAATTGCTTCAAAGCATATCGCAGAAGATCACGAGCATCGCGCGTCCGCTTCAATTCATGCAGCGCATACGAACGGTGTATCCAACCGAACTCATCCTTCGGCGAGAGTTCGATGATCCGCTCGGCAAGGGTCACGCAGGCATCCCACAATTTTAATTGGGCCGAAACACTCCAGCGCAATCCCAACACTTCCACGCGTCCTTGTCCGGCCAACGAGATGAGATTCAACTCGCTCAACGCCTCGTGGTGATTGCCCAGTTCGAGCCAGCCTTCAGCCGCGCTCAAGTGATGCGTGTCGGGTGGTTGCAACTTTAACTTCACGCGGGTTCGGGATGTCGCCACGGCGCGCGATACGGTCGGCGCAAAAGTTTTGTTGCGCCCGCATCACCCACGACCACGCGTTGTTTCGGGTCGTAGATCATTGGTCGTCCAGTATCCATCGCGATGTTCGCGAGGATGCAGCTCGCCGTGGAGATGTGGCCTTCCTCGATGTCTGCCACGGGGCGACTGCGCTTCTCGATGGCAGCGAGGAAATCCAGCATGTGTCGGCGCGTCGCGGGAGCGGCGTTCAACTCGATGTCTTTCTCGGTTGTATCCTCTGGAAATTGGTCGCGCTCATACACGCAATCGAAATGGATCGGCTTTGCATTCTTGTCCATTGGAGTGAAGTCCGCCCGCATCGTGCTGACTTTAAGCGTGCCTTTCTCACCATAGATGAACAACGCCCACGGATAATCCGCATCCGCCGGCGCGCCCCAGGTGCGGTGTTGCCACACGGCGTTCAATCCCTCGAACTTAAACGTCGCAGTCTGCGTGTCGGCGATGTTGGACTTGGCGTCCTTCTGCACATAGATGCCGCCCGCCGATGTGATGCGTTTGGGCCAACCCAAGCCGAGCAACCAGCGCGCGGTGTCCAGCATGTGAACGCACATGTCGCCCATGATGCCGTTGCCATACTCGTTCAACGCCCGCCACCAGCGACGATGCGGCAATCCATCGTATGGCCGCAACGGCGCAGGGCCAGTCCACATCTCGTAATCCAGAAAGTCAGGCACGGGTTCAAGCGAAGGATTGCGGTTGTCGCGCATGTGATAATAACAACACATCTCGACGTGACCAATTTTCCCCAGCAACCCGGCTTCGATGATCTGCTTCTTCGCGTCAATGATGTGCGGCGTGCTTTTGCGCTGCGTGCCGATCTGCACCACGCGCTTGAGCCTGCGCGCAGAGTCGAGCATCGCTTCGCCTTCGATCACATCCACGCTGATCGGTTTCTGACAATAAACATCCGCGCCCGCTTCCATCGCCGCAATCGTGTGCAACGCGTGCCAGTGATCCGGCGAGCCGACGATGACGATGTCGAGTTGGTTCTCTTTAAGCATCACGCGATAATCGCCGTAGCCTTTCGGCGATTTCTTGGACTTCTGTCGTTGGCTGGCGATCTCAATCGCGCCTTCGAGCATCCGCTTATCCACATCGCAGATCGAAACCACATCCACCGGCGCGACCTGAATCAACCGCCACAGATCACTCTTGCCGTACCAGCCAGAGCCGATCAGCCCCACGCGCTTGGGTTTGCCGCTGATGATGTCGAGCGCGTCCGTGCCGAGCGACGGAAACGCAGCCATCGCCGCGAATGCGGAAGCGGATTGAAGAAAGCGGCGGCGGTTGATGGTGAAGCTCGCGCCAGAGTTTGATGCGGGAACATTGGATTTCATGCGCGGCAATTTGAACATGACCGTTTGTCCGACGCAAATCTTCCGTGCGCGGTTCGGGGGTTTTGAATACAAACGGGTGATGTCAAATACAGACTGATTTAGGCAAGTAGCTAGCCGTGGGTTAACAGCTCGCAGCCAGACACGCCTGCAACCAACCCACGAGCAAGTTCGGGAAACATCCGAGCAAGATCACCAGCACCGCAATCACCAGCAACACTACTTGTGCGAACAGAGAAACATTCGTCGCATCAGTCCCCTTCGTCCCATCCACCACATAAATCTGCTTCAGCACTTTCAGGTAGTAGTAAAACGACACCGCACTCATCGCGATGGCCAGAATCACCAACCACAGCAGCCCCAGACTCGATGCGCCAGGTTTCAAGACTGCCGCGAACAGATAGAACTTCCCAAAGAATCCCGCCAGCGGTGGAATGCCCGCCAGCGACAGCAGGAAAATCATCATGGCAAACGCCGCCATCGGAGCGCGCTTGCTGAACCCGACGAAGCTCGTCAGCTTGTCATCTCCTCCTCCGTCCTCGACCAAAGCCACCACGCCGAACGCTCCAATGGTTGCCAAGCCGTACGTCGTCGCGTAGTAGATCAGCGATGGATAAATCTCCGAGCCGTTTGCCATCACGCCGAGCAGCATGTAGCCCGCGTGGGCGATGGCGGAATACGCGAGCAATCGCTTTACGCTGCTTTGGACGATGGCAGCGAGATTGCCGAGAATCATCGAGAGCGCAGCCACGATTGCGATGACGGGAATCCAACCTTTTGAGAAAGCGTGAAATGCTCCGCTGCCTTCCGCGCCCGCAAAACCAATCATCATGATCTTCGCGAAGATGAAGAAGCTCGCGAGCTTTGAACCGGACGCGATGAAAGCTGCACTCGGCGTCGGCGCACCTTCGTAGGCATCCGGCGACCACAGATGAAACGGCACGGCGGCAATCTTGAAACCAAAACCAATGACCGTCATCACGATGGCCACGATGAGCAATGGATCAAGCCCCTTGCCCGCCAGCGCTGCGGCAATTGCATGCAGATTGGTTGAACCGGATAACCCATAAATCAAACTCAAGCCAAACAGCATGAACGCCGCCGCCATGCCGCCGAACAGAAAGTATTTCAACGCCGCCTCCGCCGACTTGATGTTCCGCTTGTTGAACGCGGTCAGGATGTAGAGCGAAAGACTCGTCAGTTCGAGCGAAATGAAAATCATCAGCACGTCCTCGGCACTGACGAGAAACATCATCCCCACCGTCGCCAGCAGAATGAGCGCAAGATATTCGCCAATGTGCGTCGTGAACTTTGATTCAATGGAAATCAGCACCGTGAAGATTGTCAGCGCAAGCAGGCAAATTTTAACCAGTTGCGTTAACGGACTCACCACCAGCATTCCGCCGAACGCATTCGCCTGATCGGGCACAACCAACGTCCACAGAATCGCCGCCGCGCAACCGACACTCCCCACCATCCCGCCAATCATGAAACGCAGCCGTGTTTCCAGCGCGCGCAGCGAAGTCAGATCAATCGCCAACACCACCAGCGCAGTCAGCACCACGATGGTTTCCGGCGCAGCCAGCTTGAGCAGTTCAAGATAGTTCACGGCTGGCCTCCTTTCTTCACCCACTCAAACAACGGCGAATTGAAACTCGGAATAATCACATCTAAAAGAATTCGCGGATACAACCCCACCACCAACGACACCGCAATCAACAGCACCGCGCCAATCCGCTCCGGCACAGAAATCGGTTCATGCGCGTGGTGTTCATCATCCGTCGCATGAGTCCCATCCGTCCCATCCACACCAGTCTCACCAAAAAACGCCTTCATCATCGCGCGTAACGTGTAAGCCACCCCGATCACAATTCCCACACCTGTGATCACCGCCAGCGTTGGGAACGCCTGCCACGCGCCGATGATCACCTGCAACTCCGCGATGAACCCGCTGAAGCCCGGCAGCCCCATTGAAGCGCAGCTGGCAATCACAAACGTCACTGCCGCGAACGGCATCGCCTTCACCAGATTCATCCCCTCCAGCGTGGCGAGTTCGCGCGTGTGCGTGCGTTCATAAACCATCCGCCCCACCACCGCGAACAGCAGTCCCGCGATGATCCCGTGCGAAAACATCTGCAACACCGCGCCGCTCAGTCCGACGGTGTTCAACGTCACCAACCCGAGCATCACGAAGCCCATGTGACTCACGCTCGAATAGCCGATGACGAATTTGAAATCTTTTTGCACCAGCGCCACCAACGCGCCGTACACGATGCCGATAACCGCCAGCACCGCGATCCACATTTTCCACGCCTCCAATCCTTCCGGGAACAAAGTCATCGCCACGCGCAAGCAACCATACGCGCCCAGCTTCATCACCACGCCTGCAAGCAACATCGAAGCGGCCGTCGGCGCGGCCACGTGCCCGGTCGGCGCCCAAGTGTGAAACGGCCACAGACCCGCGAGAATCGCGAAGCCCACGAACACCAGCGGAAACGCCCACATCTGGAAGTCGTGCGGGAAAGGATACTTCGCCAGTTCGAGCAAGTTCATCGTGTGTCCGCCAGACACCACGTATGCCGCGATCAACCCGATCAGCACCATTGCGCTGCCGACGAACGAGTAGATCGCCAGCTTCATCGCGCCGTATTCCTTTCGCGTCGAACCCCAGATGGCGATGAGAAAATACTTCGGCACGATGGCGATTTCGTAGAACACGAACAGCAGGAACAGATCAAAACTCAGGAACACGCCATACACCCCGCCAATCAGCGCGAGGTAGAACGCGAAGAACTCCTTCGCCCGATGCTCGATGTTCCACGAGAACAAAATCCCGCCCACCGCCGCCAACCCTGTGAGCAATACCAGCGTCAGACTCACGCCGTCCGCCGCGAGGTGATACTCGATACCGAGCGACGGAATCCATGGCAGTTTGGAAATCGTAAGAACTTCACCCGCCTTGAATTGAACAAACCCCGCCAGCGCCACGAACAATCCCGCCACCGCCGACAGCATGGCGACCTTGCGCGCCGCTGACGCGTTGCCCTTCGGCAGGAGCATCAGCACCAGTACGCCAATAAATGAAATGTAAATGGTCCAGGCCAGCATGGTCAGAGGGAACACAACCAACGCGTGATGCTGGCGATTTGATTTTCGTCGGTCAGGTTGGCCGCGTTTTCCAACACACCCTTCTTGAGCGAACCCCAGATTTCCGTGGCCATCTTCGCTTCAATCGCTCCGCCAATGAAAAATATCTTGGGCTTATGACCGCTCTTAGAAAAAGCTTCGCGGATGCGAATCAAAGCACTACCTGCGGTTTTCCAGTGTTCATCCGCTCCTCCCGGATCAATGCCGCCTTTCAGTTCGCCGAGAGCGATGTAGGCATCAGCCGTTTTGTGGGTTTCCGGGGTGAGATTTTCCGCGTTGCAATCAAAGAGGCACATATCCACGTTGTTGCGAAACAGCGGGACAGTGAGGTTATAAATCATCGTGCGACTCTTCCCGTTTTCCTGCCAACTTAGTCCGCGCAAATAAAGTTCGATACCTGCGTCGTCGTCAGGCATGTCCGCCCATACTTTATTTTTGGAGTGCAACCAACGACATGGTTTGCGTGCCATTTTTAGATGACCAATGATTGCACGCGTCAATTTGCACTGAGCCATGAACCCGCCCACGTTCCGCATTGAACCGCCTAAAGTGTCTCCGCGAATGAGAAGAAAACGGAAAACAAGTTCCTCGACAAAGTTCGTACCTGCGGGTTCAAGGAAATTGTCTATTAGGCCACGAATAGCATCTTCCTTGTCAGATTCTTGCAAATGCTTGGCAGCCTTATCCGAAACTCCGGCGGCGGTGAGCATGGCGAGCCGAATATCTTTAATCTTCAGAAGCCCCGCCGGATTTTTAGCTTGAGACGCCGCCGCTTTGAGCGCACGCGCTTGGGCAACCAGCGGTGTGGCTCGGCGATTTTTTTCTAGCGCAAGGGCTACAAATCCCGCTCGGATTGCTTCGTAAGTCGTCTGAAGGTCTTTGGCAGACTTGAGATGCTGTTGGTAAGGTTTGGCCATTGGATTATTCCTTGCGCCAGACATAGACGCACTTCCGCAAAGCATCCCGGCCATGCGCGCCCATCTGCTGGCTGCTGTTACCTTTGCCGTTGGGCAAAACCAAAATGTTTTCAACTGTGAAACCAAGTTGCTGCGCGATATCGGAAAGAATTACGTCCACCGAGATACTCGCGCCAGCGTAGCGGACATTGTCGTTAACCATAATAAGCGGCATACCAGATTTCAAAACGCGGGCGCACTCCGCAATCACGCAGGCCATCTCATAAAAATAGCCACGCACCATCCGGGGAATTCCAGTGTTGTTCAGCAAATCCTGCTCTCGCTGCGATTCGAGATAACTCAAGATAGCCTGCAAGAGCGGCTGATTGTCAGCGGCAGCAATCGCGGCCTGCCATTTTGGATTCATTGTCAGAAGGTCTTTGGCGCGATTTTCCACGGTGCAACTAAGCATCTCTTGCCGCAGTTTGAGCAAGCCCGTCTCATCAACTCCGAGCAAAGCCAGTTCCAGCGCGTAAGTACGCGTATAGTCGTAACGATTGCAGTAAGGCGGCGACGTAATGATTACATCGTAAGCCGCCGATTCAAACCTGGGCAAAAGCTCAAGGCATGAACCGCCATGTAAAACAATATCTGCACGTGACCGGGTCTTGAAAAACAAATCCTCCGGCAGTGTGGCTGCTTGAAGATCGGTGATAATTTCACGAAGTTTGCTTGTGATTGCCGAGTCAAACGGGAGAATTTCTCCCTTGTCGAAAATCTTTTTGCCCTGCCGCCGACCAGAACGGTAATCCCAACGAAGATACTGTCCGTCCTTTCTTGTGTAGCTGATAGATTCCAAAATACAGAGCAGAGCAAACAGCAAAACCTCTCTTACTCGCTCGTTTTCGCACTCAGCAGTCTCAAGAAACTTTCCCATCGCGTCCAATGTATCTGGCGGGTAAGCCTGCTTCGTAATTCGCAATTCATTTATCGCTCGACCCGCCGTGGCGTTCTGCCACGGCTTCTGCTCAACCCAACGAACAAGAATCTCAACATCCTCCGGCTTCAAATCCCAATCAATCAACTGCTTTGTTGCGATGATTTTCTTGCCGATGGGAAGCAGTTCGACGCCCTCAGCGCGAAGTCCAGTCGCGCCGCTGGCGAAAAGTGCCGTGCCACTACCCGCAAACGGGTCGAGCAAAACCCCGCGCCCGATTTTATATTTCGCGAGAAAATGTTCGATCAGTCCCGCCGAGAAAGCCTCTTTGTATTTGAACCACCGATAAACCGCCCGCGCCTTATTCGCCTGAAAGCTCACCAGCGGACGCGTTAGAGAAGTGTCCAGCAGGAACTCTCCTTCAAATCGTTTCTCGAATTGGGAATTCAGTGCGTCTATTGCCACGAGAGCAGGAGAATTCTCAATGGATTCAAGTTGAGTCTGCTCCAAAGTGTCCACACCAATGCCAATCGGTTCGGTCTCATCTAGCTTGAAAGTTGTCGGAACTGGATTCATCGGTTGTTCAAATCTTACAGTCATTCCTCACGTCATCACAAGATTCTCTCGACGCCATCAGTCGGGACTTCGAGCGTAATGATTCGCTCATTCAGAACGGGGCGACGCCATTCGAGCGACGAAGCGAGCCAGCCTTGTCTCGGCGGATGTTCGACGACTTCACCGGCCAATTCCCACAAGGTCTCATCTTCACCGGAGAAGTGCCTCTCCGTTAGTAGCCCAAACACATCGTCCCGGTTGCCGTCACGCTTGAGGACGTCGCGCAAGAGGAGCGTGGCTTCGTAATCTGCTGTCCGAGATTGTTCGATGAACGCGCAACACACAAAGTTGAGCAACGCGGCCTTTTTCTTCGGGTCATCCTTTTTGTCATAAACGAACACCAGCAGATTGTAACTCAGCCCATAGATTTTCTCGCGGGCGGATTTGAATGGACACGACGATTGAGGCTGCTTGATGGATGTAACCTTGATGTCCGTGTTGATCGCAGGCAGGTCTATACCTTTCGCGGAACTGCCGCCTGCAATGTCAAACTGCTCCAAGATCAACGCCTGAAAGAGATGTTCAACATGGGTGCCGACAGCTTTACCATCCGTCACGCCGAACAGTTCAGAGTGCCATGTCCTTGATTGGTCGAGACAAAATGTTTTTGCGACCAACGCCAACGCTTCTCTGGTTAATTTCTTTGCCATGTTCGTACGCAGTTAAAACTTCAGTTGCTCCACCATCCGCACCGCCGTCGAGTTGACCACGTCCAACACCACGCGTGGCCACAAGCCCAACACGAACATTAACGCGATGGGAATTCCCACCAACACGCGCTCGCGCAGCGTCAGGTCGGGCAGCTTCGACCACTTTTCATTCAGCGGCCCGGCGAAGACGCGTTGAATGATCGTCAGGATGAAGATCGCCGTGACCAGAATACCGAGCACCGACAGCGCCGCCGCCCACGGCGTCAGCGGGAACACGCCTTTGAAGATCAGGAATTCGCCGACGAACCCGTTCAACCCCGGCAAGCCGAGCGACGAGAACAACGCGATGCCCATCAACCCACAGAACACCGGCACGGCCTTCCGCAAGCCGCCGAAATCATTCAGCCCACGCAAGCCGCCAGTGCGTTGCTCGATGAAGCCCACGAACATGAACAGCGTTGCCGCCGTGAGACCGTGATTGAACATTTGCAGGAACACGCCGTTGAGCGCGGCGGCTTTTTCCGTGGCGAACTCCGGCGCGTTCGTGAACTTCGCGACCGCGAACACCGCCAACAGACAGTAGCCGAGGTGGTTGATGGAAGAATATGCGAGGATGCGTTTGAGATCGCGTTGCGCAAATGCGGCGCACGCGGAAAAAACAATGGTGATGACCGCCAGCCACAGCAACGGCGTCAGCACCCAGTTGATCTGTTGCGGAAAGATCGGCAACAGGATGCGAAGGAAACCATACACGCCCATCTTGGACATCACGCCCGTGAGCAGCATCGTCACCGGCGACGGCGCTTCGGCGTAGGTCGCGGGCAGCCATGTGTGGAACGGCATCAACGGCACTTTCACCGCGAACCCGAGCAGCACCCCGCCAAAGATGATCAACGCGAGCGGCTTGGTGTTCAGACCATACCAACCGAGCTTCGCCGACAGCGCGCTGGTCAACGAACCATCACGCCCCATCGCGGCGAGTTCGATGAAATCCATTTTGCCCGTCGCGTGGAAGATGGCCAAGAACGCCAGCAACATCGCCACGCTGCCGACCATCGTATAGACGAAGAATTGCGTCGCCGCCGGACCGCGATTCGCCCCGCCCCAGAGTCGCACGAGGAAGAACGCCGGGATCAAACTCAACTCCCAGAAGAGGAACCAGTGGAAAAAGTTCAGCGCTGTGAACGTGCCGATGAGTCCGGCTTGCAGAAACAACACCAGCGCGTGGTAGAGCGACACGCGATCGGTGATGCGATTGGAAACCAACAACGCCATCGGCACAACGATGCTCGCAAGCAGCACCATCAAAAGCCCCAAGCCATCCACGCCGACGAAATACTGCACGCCGAGCGACGGAATCCATTCGTGTTTCTCGACGAATTGCAACGCCCCATTCGCCGCATCAAATGATTTCCAAAGTCCCAATGCCAATCCGAGTGACAAGAAGCTAAACCCGAGCGCAAACCGCCGCGCGAGTTTTCTGTCCGACATTCCCACGACGATGAAACCGCCCAGCAATGGCAACAGTGTCAGGAGAGTGAGAATCGGGAGTCCTTTCACTTGCCACCTCCCCAGATCAGGAACAACACCAGCACCACGAGCGCAACGCCGATGACGCGGAGATAAATCTGCACGCGCCCACCCTGCAACCGCGACAACAACGAGCCGCCCTTCGACACGCGTTCGCAACCTTGATCGAAACCGAGGTTGATGACGAACTCGTCAAAGGCGCGACTCAACCACGACAGGCCCAGCATCAGATACGACACGAGCGTCACCGCACCGCCCCAAACCCATTCATCGAGAAACGCACACGCCCGCGCGAACCAAGCGTTGAAACGGATGACGGTCATTTCATAAAGTTCATCAATGCCGTATTTCTTTGCGAGCCATGTGTGGATGCCGAGCGGCAATTTTTCCAACACATCAGGTTCGTCGGCTCGTTTCCGTTGCACGTAACCGTAAAGCCCCACGCCCAATCCACCGCCGACCAGGACAACAAGTCCCGACACCATCATGATCCGCACGACATCACGCGTGAAACCTTCTTCGTGATGCGAACCAAGGAATTCTTGAAACCACGGCCACGCAGGTGTGCCAATCGCGCCAAGGCCAATCGCGCACACCGCGAGAATGATGAGCGGCACGGTCATGGAGCGCGGGCTTTCGTGCGGCTGATGTTCGCTCTTGATGGCTAACACTTCTGGCGTCTTGATGTGTTGGGTCTCGTGCGAAACGTGACTGCGATATTTACCCCAGAACACCAAGGCCATCTGCCGCGTCATGTAAAACGCCGTGAGTAACGCGCCCGCGACGCCGAGATAAAATGGAATGTGTGACACCGACCAACCATGCGCCGCGTGCAGAATGGCGTCCTTGCTCCAGAAGCCGGAGAAGAAAAATGGCACGCCACACAACGCCATCATGCCGACGGCATAGGTGAGGAATGTCACCGGCATGTAGTTGCGGATGCCACCCATCTTGCGGATGTCCTGCTCGTGGTGACAGCCGTGGATGACTGAACCTGCGCCCATGAACAATAGTGCCTTGAAGAACGCATGTGTGATGAGATGGAACATTCCCACCGCCACGCCGCCCGTGCCGAGGCCAATCATCATGTAGCCGAGTTGCGAAACCGTGGAGTAAGCGAGGATGCGTTTGATGTCGTTTTGAGCGACAGCGATTGAGGCGGCGAAGACGGCGGTAATCGCGCCGATCCAGGTGATGACTTGAAGGGCGACTGTCTCAACCGCAGCACCATCTATATGCACGGCCATGAGCGGATAAACCCGCGCCACGAGGAACACACCTGCCGCCACCATCGTTGCGGCATGAATGAGAGCGCTCACCGGCGTCGGGCCTTCCATCGCATCCGGCAACCAGACGTGCAGCGGGAACTGGCCGGATTTACCCATCGCACCGATGAAGATCAGAATTCCAATCGCCGCTGACACCGCGATGCCAGCGCAAGTGGTTTGCGCGACCATCTTGGCAAGGGCGGATTGTTCCAGACAGCCCGCACCATCGTCATAAAACAACAACGTGCCGGTCTCGTGATACAGCCACATGATGCCGAGGAAGAAAAACACATCGCCGATGCGCGTGGTGATGAATGCTTTCTTCGCCGCCGCCGCCGCACTGGGTTTGTGATACCAGAACCCGATGAGCAGATAGGACGCGAGGCCGACGAGTTCCCACGACATGAACAGCAGCAGCAAACTATTGGCGATGATGATGCCGAGCATCGCCGCCGCAAACAGCGAGAGGAACGTGAAGAAGCGCGTGAAGTTTTCGTCGTGCGCCATGTAGCCGACGCTGTAAATGAAGATCAACGTGCCGACAAACGTGACCATCACCAGCATCACCGCCGTGAGCGGATCCAGGATCCAGCCGAGTTTGAGCACACCCGCATCGCCCGCCGCAAATTGCAGCCACTCAAAATTGAAAAACTCCTTCGCGCCGTCATGGCCGTTGTGTTGGACCGCATGAGCAAAAGCGCAGAGCGACAGCAGGAACGCGCCAATCATCGCGCCGATAGCCAGCGTCGCGGAGAACTTGCGGTACCGCTGCGGCGCAAGCGCGCTCAATCCCGCCGCCAGCAACGGCAGCGCGGGAATCAGCCAGAGGTTTTTGACGATCCAAGGCATTTGTTTTAGGCCAAAGTTTCAATTCCTCCAAGTTTCAAAGCCCCAGAATATGGAGGCAAGCACCCGTAAACATTCCCGCTTTCATTAAGAGCCTTTCCAGAAACACTAGGCCAAACAATTGCATCCACGCCTACTGCTAAACCCTTTTGCTCAAGATAAAATCGAAAGCCCTGAGAAAAGTCCCACTTATCGGCGGAACTCATACTTAAATACCCGCTTTTGAACGTTGGGTTCTCGATTTCATCAATGCAAAGTGCATTTCCAGAAAATTGGTATTTCAAAATGTGACTGTTTGCAGGAAGACCACCGAAACCCAAGTTGCCCAAAGTTTCTGCCGATGTCAGAGAAATTTTATCGGTTGCATACAAGCACGGATGACCTGAAAAGCTGTTTCTGCCGGGTCTTTCTGAATCGAAAAATTCCTGGATTTTTTCGGGTTGAATACCAGTAATTAGGCGATACAAATCCAATCCAGTTGGTTTAATAAATTGACCAAGCCCATCAGAGCAAACTTGTTCATAGATGTTGGAATACTTTGGATAATTTTTTGGTTCTAGTGGCATGGTTTTCTTTATCCCTTCATCAAACTGACTTCATCCACGTTCGTGGTCTT
>JANNAO010000148.1:0-4727 GCA_031384405.1 Verrucomicrobiota bacterium
ACCGTCGCTTGCGCGGCGTGGTTGGCGGCGGGATTGGCGCGGCGGGCGATGCTCACGGCTTTATCCTGCGCGTTGTAGTCGGGCAGAAATTTCGCGTGCTCTTGCCGATGTTGCGCTGCTTTGGTTTCATCGCCGAGCTGCGAATAGATCAACGCGAGTGTGTAGTGTGCGGTGAGGTTTTCCGAATCCAACGCGAGCGTCTTCTGGAACGAATCCACAGCGAGGTTCAGGAATTCCTTCTGCCGCGCAGGATCGGCACGCTCCATCTTGGCGCGCTCGTAATACGTCTGACCGAGTTCGTTGATGACTTCGTAATCTTTGCTGAAGTCGAAGCAGCGCTTGTCGAGTTCGGGATAACGGTCTTCCAAAATGCTGCGGAATTCGGTGATGGCCTTGTCGAGAAAACCATTCTGCTTGTTCACGAGTCCGTTGAACCACGCCACAGTCCAGCGTGGTGCGGGCGGATCAAACTTCGCGGCCCGTTGCAACGCGGCCACGGTGTCTTCGAGACGGCCTTCCTTGAAATACACGCGCGCCAGATTCACCGGGCCGTCGGCTCGACCAAGCTTCTCGACCTGCTCAAACGCTTCCGTGGCCTGGATCAACTGGCCCTTCTCCGCGCCTGTGTTGCCTTCGAGGAACAGTCCGATCCCGTAATCGTTCCAACGTTGCCACTCGGGGATGGTTGATGGTTGAGAGTTGATGGTTGATAGGGCGGACTCCGTGGCGATGCCTTCAATCGGAAACGTGATCTTGTCCGCTGCGATGGTGGTGATGGGCAGATCGTTCGTCACCGTGAACGGCGCGTCCTTGGTGTAGTTCGTGCCGAAGACATAATTCATGTAGATCGTGTCGAACTTACGATATTGCAGCTTCACTTCGACCGTCAGCGGCCCGGTCTGATCTTCTGGCACGACGAATTCGTAATGCACGGCCTGACCTGCGCCCGGCGGAATCTGGTGGTTGTAGAGCGGCGTAAAAATGTCCTGCGGATTGCGGCGATCAATTCGGTTGCCGTGGCGATCCAGCATATAGACGTTCACGAAGTGCGACCACGCATCCACTTCGTTGTGCGCGCCCAGCCCGCCGTTGCGACCGACTACGTTGTCGCCGCTTTTCACCGTGGCGTCCACCCAGACTTCGTTCGAGTCCACCGTGCCCTGCGTGAACGGATGACCGAGCTTGAGCGTGCGCAAAACAACTTCGAGCAGGTAACGCTTGCCGGGTTTGAGCGCAGGAACTTTGGGCCGCAACGGAGCGATGAGTTTGTCATCAATCGAACCGCCCTCCTTGATGCCGAAAATGTCCACACGCAACGTGCCTTTGAGAAATTCCTCGTGAGCCTTGACTGTGTTGGTGTCGCCGCGAATGTGCGCGACGCCCGTGTTGGCTGCGGGAAAAAGATGGCTGTGAATGAAACGCGTCGAGTCGTTGGTCGGGTTGAAGAAGTTCGCGCCAAAATCCTGCGATGCCTGGAGCGGCATGTGACAACCGTTGCAATTCGGTTGCGCCTTCTCCGGGTAATAAAAACTCTTCGCGCCGTGACCGGACACGCCGCTGAGGAGATACGTGTCATAATGATTCTGGCCGCGCAGGAATTCCTTATACTTGTTCAACTCCTGCGGGAGGCTGACTTTGTGACAGGTGGAACAAAACTCCGCCGTCTTCATGAACGGCTTGAGGAAGGTTTTCTTGTGGAACTCCGGTTTGCCCTTCACGAGCTGCTGGTTCACGTATTGCAAAAAACTGTTCGTGCTGTACGCGAACGGATAATGAATCGGCTCGTCAATCGTGTAGTCCGCGTTGCCCTTGGTGCTGTTGACGTGCGTGATGGCGTGGCACGCAGTGCAGGTGATGCCGGCCTGGGCGGTCGGATGATTCACGTCGTCGAAATTGGGATCATCGAACGCGCCGCTGAAGAACGGCACGACATCGTGGCAGCCCGCGCACCAGCGTGAGGCTTTCACGTTGCCATCCCGCTTGAGTGCCAACTGCCGAGTCTCTCGCACGCTGAAGAGATACGGCTTGTTGTTGAACGAACTGAAGTGGTGCGAGCTGTGAAACCAACCTTTGTAGGCGTCCTCGTGACACTTCAAACAGTAGTCGTCCATCATCAGCGTTTGCGCGGGAATGAAATTCCCGGACGCCGTGCGAGCGAGCGACGGTTCAAAGTATTTTTTCCCTTCCGCCGAACCGACCTTGTTCTTTGTCGGGTGCGCCGAGTGAAGCAGCACCATTCCAATCGTGACCACGCCCACCGCTCCGCCCCAACGCAGACCGACCTTCCACTTGATTCGCGGCCCGGCCATCCGGTGCAACACATAAAGCCAGATGGCGAGAATGGGCGTGATGACATGCGCCCAGTAAGCGATGGAGCGAGCATTGGGGTCTTTGAGTCCGACGTTTTTGAACTGAAAAATATCAATGCGCGTGAGCAGCAACCCGGTGATCAGCACGATGAGACTCGTCGCAAACAACATGTAACCTACCTTGACCGCGCGACGATTCGGGCGGTCGTAGGCGTTTCGCATGTGGATGAACCCGAAGATGACCACCGGCAACACGAGCAGCAATCCCAGCCCCAGGTGCGTGCCGAACATGACCATGTAGAACCAGCTTTGATACGTCGTGTTGGGATCGGTCTTGAGCCATTCGAGAAAGGTGATCGCACCGAGATAAACCGAGTTCGCCGCGAGAATGGCTGCGAGCGCGAAAATAAAATACAGCAACACGCGCAAGCGCGGGCCGATGGCGCGCACGTATTTTTTCTTTTGCGGAGCGTTGGAGTTGTCAGGCTCGGTCATGGTGTGGATCGGTTCGGGAGAGAATGATTATTGATAGTGGCAGGTCGCGCAAACTTTTGCGATGGAGCGTGGCCCGTCTTGGTGGAATTCCTCGCGCTGCGAGGAATAGTGCCGCGTACAGCGGCGCAATGCCTCGAATGTATGGATGCGTTCACCCGTTCGTTCCGCCCGCTCTGCGCGGGCGGAATTCTCGCAGCGCGAGAATTTCCACCCAATTAACCAATCACTTCGCCGCCGTCTTCACTGCGGACTTGTCCTCCACCGCCTCGCGCTGGAAATTCACCACGCGTTGAAAGTCTTTGACCGGCTTGCCATCCACTTCCACCCAGCCCCGGATGACGAGATCGGGACGCACCTGGGATTTGGGTTCAAGATCAAAGTCCCGCCCTTCGGCCCACTCGACTCGGTTTTCATCCAAGCCGCCGAACCAGTTGTCGCCCTTGTCGCCCGCCGCGTCTCCCGATGAGATATCGAGCGGTACCCAGCCGAGACCGGGCGCAAAGAAATTCGGCCAGCAGCGATAGCCGGGATCGTGATCCTTGCCGAGATTCTCCGGTTTCAACCGGCTGCCGAACATCATCCGGCAGGGAATCCCGCGCGCGCGACAAAGCGAAATGAACAGCGCATGTTGATCCGTGCAACAATCTCCCGTGCCGCCCATGCACTCCATCGCATCGCCCAGACATTTGCCTTTGGGCGTTGGGCCGGATTTCGAGTAGTGCTCGCTTTGTTCGATGACGTAATCAAAGAACAGTTTCGCCTGCGCCACGGGATTCGTTTCGTTGCCCGCAAGCAGGTCGGCTGTGTTTTGAATCTGCGTGTTCACCGTCATGTGGAGTTCGTCCCGGCGCGATTCTTTGGCGAAGGTGCGACGGTGAACATCGGTGACGGGAGATGCCTTCAACGCGTCCGCCAGACCGGAGACCGCGCGGCGGAGAACTTTGAACTCCGTCACCACGCGCATTGGTTTGTTCGTATTGGCGGGCACTTCGGCATAAACCCAGGAACGCCCGTAAGTGGGATCGCGCGTGATGCGGAAGGATTCCGGCGCTTCGACTACCTTGAAATCGATCACGCGCTGTTCGGGGCGATCTTCCGGCATCCAGAACCAGCCGCGCACTTGCTTCGCGCCTGCGGTGATGTTGGTCACGATGTAGGTTTGGCGGACGGTGTAGAGCGTGTCGGCATTTGCAGATGTGCTGCAAAGCAACAAGGGCAGCGCGAGCAGTGAAGCCATCGTGACGCGTTTGCATCGGCGTTGTAGCGGTGAAATTGAGAGGGACATGACTGTGTGAATCATGGGTTTAATTTTAGCTGTGTTGCGAGGGTTGATTCAGAGTCAGAACTTCCAGTTCAAATCCAGACGGAAACGGTTTCCATCTTGAACGGTGGTGATCGCATCCACGAAATAAGCACGCGCCATCACGTTGATTTGTTTTGAGAGCGCATAGGCCAGTCTGATCTCGTGTCCCTTGATGTCGCTGAGGTCCGATTGCGTGGCGTTGCCGAAACGCGCCCAGTCATCCTGCGCATAGGAAGCGTTGACGGCAAAAGTTTCGATGTGTGCGTAATGGTAACCGACCAGCCAGTCATGGCGTTTCTTCAACTGACCCAACTGCGCGGAGAGGACATAGCCGAATGTCTCGTCAGTGTCGGCAGCAGGAAACGGCGCGACATCCGCAGCGTCGTAATCCTTGAAGTTATTGAACACATCCACGCCAAGCGCGAACGGGACGCCCTTCACAGGAACACTCCACTGCGCGCCGGCCACGCCGATGAGATAATCGCGCTCGCCGTTACGATTGCGAAGATTTCGTGCCCCTTCCTCGCCATTCATGAAATGCAATCCGGCGGCGACCGTGAACTGCGATGCCTTGACCGGCAGACTGTATTTGATCTGGCCGGAAATCATCTGGCCGTTCA
>JANNAO010000376.1:0-13696 GCA_031384405.1 Verrucomicrobiota bacterium
TGCGGATTTGGTCTTCAAACCATTTGCGCGAATCTTCATCGCCGTGACCGAGCAGGATCGTGCGCGGGGAAACTTGGCCGACGAAATCCAGTAGGTCGTCGCGGTTGGCGTGCGCGGTCAGATCGAAATCCTGAATGTCGCATTTCTTCGTGATCTGTCCTGCGCCAGGGCTGAACACAAATGTCTCGCCGGGTTTGGCGGCTTTGAGCCGGCCACCGGGTGTGGACGGATCCGCGTAGCCGACGAAGAAAATGGATTGTTTTTCGTCACCCGCCATGCGGACGGCGAGGTCGTGCGCGGCGGTGTTCTCACTCATCATGCCGGAGGTGATGACGAAGATGCGTCCGCCACTGAGTTTCATTTTCTGCACCTGACCGGGATCCATCACGATGAGGTTCAACGCTTCGTGAAGTTGCAGGTTGGTGTGATTGCGATGGGTGCGATGCGCTTCGAGATCGTAAATCTCCGTGAACACGCGACCGAGGCCGCCGATGTAGATGGGTTGTTGTTTGAGTTTGCCTTCGCGCATGAGCAGCGCGAGTAGGGTTAAAATCTCCTGTGTTCGTCCCAGCGCGAATGACGGGATCATCACGCAACCTTTGCGCTTGAGTGCTTTTTGGATGGCGACGACGAGGCGATCCACTTCCGTGGCGCGCGTCACGCCTTTGGGGACGACCTTGTTGCCGCGCGTGGTTTCCATGATGAGCACGTCGGCTTTCACGCCTTCAAATCTGGCGGCGCGAAGGATGGTTTGGTCATGGAAGCAGACGTCGCCGGTGTAGAACACGGTTTCCTTTTGACCGCGCAACATGATTCCCGCCGAGCCGAGCGTGTGGCCAGCGTCGTAGAATTCGAGCGAAGGAGAATTGTGTCCTGCTTTGTTTTTCTCGTAGGCGGCCCATTCGATCTCGCGATTGTAACGGAATCCTTGGAAGCGCGGCTGGATGTCGTCCACTTCGTCATGGGTGTAGAGCGGATAATCTTTGATGCCGAGTTCGTCGCGCTGACGCGTCATGACGTTCACGGAATTGTGGAGGACTCGTTCGATGATGAAATAGCTTTGCTCCGGCAGAACGACGTGTGCTTTGGGAAAATATCTCAATGCCACCGGCAACGTGCCGACATGGTCATGGTGGCAATGGGAGATAGCAATCGCGTCCAGGTTTTCGCCTTGGATGGATTTGTAGAGCGGGATGCCGTCGCGCCCCTCGCGTTTAGGGTGCATTCCGGCGTCGAGCAGGATGCGGTGATTTTCGATGTCCACGAACCAGGAGCTGGCTCCGATGTCCGTGTCTGGATTGAGATTGGCGATACGCATAAAGAAGTTCTTCAAGCGTAGCGTGGCTGAAACAGCCGATGCTAACCAGACAAAACACATGGTTATTTCTGACTCAGGAAAAATCTGGTGAAATTTTTACGAGTGACTGTTTGACGATGTTGTTTCGTGTGTTAGCCTGACTTTGGAAAATATGAGTGCGAGAAAAATCACAAACCACGGTAACCCCGAACATCTGACGGTCAATTCGCGCAAAGCCAGCCTCACCCTTTCGCCTGACGCCGTTTCCATCCACAAAGGTGGCATTGAATTCCGCAGCGAGTCATCCTTCCCTATCTGGGTGGAGATGACCGTGATGCTACAATCACCGCATGACGGTGCTACGGTCAATTGCACTGGCGTGGTTGTGGGTTGCAGTGGGAATAAGCACGCCGGGTATCAAGTCTCCATGGTCTTCACGAGCATGACCAAGCAAGCCGAAGCGCGGTTGAACACCATCGTCTATTCGCGCGCGGGTTGATCCTTCTGTTGGGTGATCAAAAACGGCAAGGCACGACGTAAGAACTGCTGGATCAGACGGACTCGTTAATCCGTGTGATTTAGCAAGCAATTCTGTGGACGAGACGTCGGAGTCTGGATGCGAAACTTGACCGCGTTCGCCAGCATCCCTAGCCTCCCCTCATGTCGAATCGCGACAACACCGCAAAACAAAAAGCCGTCTTGGTCGGCGTAGGATTGGACTCGGACGGACACAAGCGTGTCACGCGCGGGCCGAATTTTGCACTCGTGGGCGGATCGAAAGACACTCATGAGCAGATGACGGAGAAAGCGATCAAGATCAACGAGAAGCTCAAAGCACGCGGCAAACAACTCGAACAAGTCACGCGGGAAGAGTTCGACGACATCGCTCACGATGTCGGTCTGAAACGTCACGCGCCGGAAAAGAATTAAACAATGAACGCGCCTGTTGCGGATCATTCTTACCTGACCATCGTGGTGTTGATGGTGGCAGCAGTGGGTTTTGCCTGCGCGCCGCTGTTGCTGGCGCGACTCTGGGCAAAATTCTTCTCTCCCAACAAACCCGGTCAGGACAAGAACGCGACTTACGAGTGCGGATTGGAATCCAAGGGTGACGCGTGGATCCGGTTCAAGTCGGAATACTATCTCTACGCGATCATCTTTCTGATCTTCGATGTGGAGACAATTTTTCTACTGCCGTTCGCCGTGGCGTTCACTGGACTGGGCGCAGGCGCGTTCGTGTCGTTGATGGTTTTCTTGTTTCTGCTCGTGTCGGGATTAGCGTGGGCTTGGAAAAAGGGCGTGCTGACAATGGATAGATGAGACGTTGGACGGATTGCAAGTCCGCTTGAAGGATCGGTTCGCTGTTGCGGTTGAACATACATACCTCGCCTGAAAATTACTCACAGCCTTTTGGGAATAGATTGTTGCTAAGAAACCTTTGCGTGGATTGCTCGAATCAGGTCTGATGTCCGTCGCATGATTGATTCTGTTTCCGAGAGCGCGGGTGCTGCGCCTGATTTGAAGAAGACGCGGCGACGCAAGGCTGCATCCCACGAAACCAACCGGGCTGACCGGTTGCCGCCTCATTCCACCGAAGCAGAGCAGGGGGTCTTGGGTTGTATTCTTCTCGCGCCGAATGATTGCCTGGGTCAGTGCATCGAGAAACTAAAGGCTGGGCCGGAGGTGTTTTACGATCTGCGTCACCAGACAATTTACGAGGCGTTGATCGCGATGTATGACAAGCGCGACCCGATTGATATCATCATGCTTCAACAGCGGTTGAAAGATCGCGGGTTGCTGGATCAGATTGGTGGGATTCCTTACCTCAACGCGTTGCAAGACTCGGTGCCCTCGGCGGCGAACCTGACTTACTACCTCGACATCGTGGAGGAGAAATCGCTCCTGCGAAAAATGATCCACACCTGCACCGATGTCGTCGGGCGCGTTTATGATTTCGATGGCGAAGTGGATTCGTTGTTGGACGAAGTCGAGCGCGACATCTTGAAGATGAGCGAGTCGCGCTCCGGCGGAACAATCGAGCCGGTGAAATCGCTCGTGAACAAAGCGATTGGGATGGTGGAGAATTATTTCAACCGTCAGGGAACTCTCGGCGGACTCGCCAGCGGGTTCGCGGAATTGGATCGCATGACGGACGGGATGCACGGCGGAGAGATGATCATCATCGCGGCGCGGCCTTCGATGGGGAAGACCAGTCTCGCGATGAACATCGCCGAGAGCGTGGTGCTGAATCAGAAGTTGCCTGTCGGCGTATTCAGTCTGGAAATGACGGCGGAGTCGCTTGTGTTGCGTATGCTTTGCTCGAACGCGCGGGTGAATTTGCGCAACATCCGGGAAGGTTTCATGAGCGAATCGGATTTTCCCAAGCTCACGAGTTCGGCGGGGAAAATGTCCAGCGCGCCGCTTTACATTGACGACACGCCGGGGCTTTCTATTTTGCAATTGAGGACCCGCGCGCGACGCATGTGGCAGCAGCATGGCATCAAGCTTTTCGTAATTGACTACCTCCAGTTGCTCCACTCTACTTCGCGCCGTGCGCAGGAAAACCGGCAGCAAGAGATCGCGGAAATCTCCAGTGGCATCAAGGCGCTGGCCAAGGAATTAAAAATTCCAATCATCGTACTGGCGCAGTTGAATCGCGAAATGGAAAAGGATAAAAGCCGCAAACCGCGCCTGTCCGACCTCCGTGAGTCCGGCTCGATTGAACAGGATGCCGACCTCGTGGGTCTGCTTTACAAGCCGGCGAGCGACGATGATGACGCGCCTCAGACGGAAGATTCGCCGGATGGCATCCCGGTGAATTTGCTCATCGCCAAGCAGCGCAATGGTCCGACGGGCGATGTGCAATTGACCTTTTTGAAACCGTACACTCGATTTGAAACCGCAGCAAAAGTCAGCGACGAAGACATCCCGGGGCAATAGGGCCGCGTTGAGCGCGGTGCTGTTCGTTTTGCTTTTTGGACTAACCCTGGTTTCCAGTTTCAATTCCATCGCGCAGTCTGGCGACGAGACGAAAATCTCCCGCGTGGACATCAAGCACATCGGGCAGTTCTCCATCAGCGAGGAGATCATCCGCGCCAACATCCGTTCGCGCGCCGGGGATGTGTATCGCGCCGTCACCGTGGATGACGACATCCGCTCGCTGTATTCCACGCATCATTTCTACGACGTTCGCGTCACGAAAGATCGCGCTGAAGACGGCGGGATGGTTCTCACGTTTGTCATCCAACCGAATCCGCGTCTGACCGACATCAAGATCACCGGCAATTCCAAGATCAAGGAAACCGAGCTTAAGAAAAAGATCACGTCCAAGATCGGCGAAGCGTTGGACGAACGGAAACTGTTCACCGACTCACGCGCCATCGAGGCGTTGTATCAGAAGAAGGGTTACCCGCGAACGGAAGTGAACGCGAAGTCTTCGGTGGACGAAGGGGCGGGGCGCGGCACGGTCACGTTCGAGGTGAAGGAAAGTCCGAAGATCAAGATTGCGCGAGTGGAGTTCATCGGTGCGGAAGATTTCGAGCAAGGCAAACTCCGCAAGCAGCTCAAAGGCACGAAGCGGCATTGGATGTGGTCATGGCTCACGCGCTCGGGAATTTTCAAGGATGACAAGTTTGAGGAAGACAAGGAGCGGCTCACGACGTTCTATCGCGAGAAGGGCTACATAGATTTCGACATCAAAGAAGTGGAGTTCGTGAATCTCACGCCGCGCTCCATGGTCGTGCGGCTGCACATTTACGAAGGCAACCAATATAAAGTCGGCACGGTCACGTTCGAGGGAACGACGATGATCCCGACGAACGCGGTGAGTCCAGACTTCAAGCCGGGTAGCGCGCCGAAGGATCGCGACGAACGCGCGCGCTGGCAGGAAGCTGCCGTGTTGAATCGCTCGTTCAAGATGAAGGAGGGAGACATCTTCACTCTAAAAGGTTTGTCGCAGGACACGGAGGCCGTGGGGAATTTTTATGACTCGCGCGGGCACATTGACGTGGCGCGCACCGGCGATCTCAAGGCCAAGCGCATCCCGAACACCGAGACCGGCACGATGGACATCAAGTATCAGATTGATGAAGGCCAGAAGTCGCTCGTGGAAAAAATCGAGATTCGCGGCAACACCAAGACCAAGGACAAAGTCATCCGCCGCGAACTCGCGCTGTATCCCGGCGAGACGTTCGACATGACGCGCGTGAAGATCAGCGAGCAACGTCTGCGCGGTCTGGAATATTTCAGCAAGGTGGACGCGCAGCCCGAAGCCACCGATGCGCCCGGTCGCAAAGATTTGCTCGTCACGGTGGAAGAGATGGAGACTGGTAAGTTCAGTTTTGGCGCGGGCTTCAGCTCCATTGATCAACTCGTGGCCTATACCGAGGTGACGATGGGCAACTTCGACATCTTTCATCCGCCGTCTTTCACTGGCGGCGGTCAGAAGTTTCGCGCCGCGCTCCAACTCGGCACGCAGCGTCAGGATTATGTCCTCGAATTCACCGAGCCGTGGTTCTTGGACAGGAAGCTTTCCTTCGGCACACAGTTGTATCATCGGCGATTGAATTACCAGAGCGTCGGCAATCTCTACGACGAAGTCCGCACGGGCGTTCGGTTAAGCCTGAGCAAATCCCTGCCGCGTCCTGTTATTCTCGAAAACTTGCTCGGCACAGGCGAACTCATCGGCAGTGTTTATTACAACATCGAGAACGCGGGCATTTTGCTGAACGAAGGGTTGCATGGGAATACACTCGTAGCTGGTGGCCCGGCTGGGCCGCCCGGTGGAATTCCTGGATCAGGCGCAGGCAGTGATCAAAATGCTCCCAATGCTTTGCTCGACGAAAACGGCTACACGATCCTTTCCAAGTTCGGATCATCCATCGCCTACGACACTCGCAACAACACGCGTTTGCCTGATGGCGGTCAACGCACCACACTCATCGGTGAAATCACCTCCAGCTATCTCGGCGGCAAACGTGACTTCTACAAACTCGAACTCGAATCCGCGTGGTTCTTCCCCGGACTCGCCAAAGGTCACGTCATCGAACTCGGCGGACGCGGCGGCGTGGTGGAGGGACTCGATGGCGACAGCGTTCCGTTCTACGAAAGATTTTACCTCGGCGGTCTGCAATCACTCCGGGGCTTCCGTTATCGCGGCATCAGCCCGCGCGAGGCTGATCTGAACAACGGTGGATTTTACAACGAACCCATCGGCGGCGGATCGTATTGGACGGCTTACGGCGAATACAGCATCCCGGTGTTCGACACCGAAGGCGGCGCGGGTGTGCGGCTCGCCACGTTCTACGACATCGGCAGCGTGGGTGAGGAGGCGTATGATTTTAACACGAGCGACTACAGTTCCAACTGGGGCTTCGGCATCCGCCTGAACATCCCGCGACTCGGGCCGTTGCGGATTGATTACGGCATCCCCATCAAGCACGACGCTTTCAACAAAGGCTCTGGCCGCATCCAATTCAGCGTCGGCTGGACGCGCCCGTTCTGAACATGAATCTCCGAAACAACATCTCCCTCCGCGCCGCCGCAACTTGCGCCAAGGCGATTCTTTGTCTCGCGGCTGTCGCGCTGACGACAGGTGCACGCGCGGCCTCAGATCGGACGCTTTCGCTGGGTGATCGCCCTCTGAGTTTCGAGAGTAACGTCGGTCAGTATGAGAGCGGCGCGCGGTTCGTCTCTCGTGGCCCGGCCTATTATCTCTCGCTCTCGCCAGCGGAAGTGACTGTGATGTTGCGGAAGGTGGAGAAAGCGTTGGTGGATGAAAACAATCTGCCGCGCGCGATCAACACGGCTGCAACGCGCGTGGACTACCGCAATCTCCGCATCGAACTTCTCTGCGCAAACTCCGTCGCCACGATGACTGGCGTCGGCGAGGTTTCTAGTCGCGTGAATTATTTCATCGGCAACGACGCCTCGAAATGGCGGACGGGCGTTCCCGCGTTTGATCGCGTGCGTGTCACCGATGTTTATCCCGGTATCAATCTCATCCACTACGGAAACCAGAATCGTCTCGAATACGATTTTGAGATCGCGCCCGGCGTCAGCGCGGAAATCATCGCGATGAAGTTCACCGGCGCGGACAAGATCGTTGTGGATGCCGCTGGTGATCTCATCTTGAGTCTGGGCAACGAAGAGATTCGCCAACCGAAGCCCGTCATCTATCAGACCGTGCGCGGCGAGCGGAAGAAGATCGAAGGCGGTTACGTGTTGGCCGATGCGAACACGGTGAAGTTCATGCTGGGTGATTATGACCGCGCGTTGCCGTTGGTGATTGATCCGGTGGTGAGCTATGTCGTGCTGCAAGGTGGCGCCGCCGATGACGTTTTCTGGGCTTTGGCGACGGATGCGCTAGGGAATATTTTTGTGGCTGGTGAAACAACATCTGCCGGACTTGGGTCGTCGGGCGTATTCCAAACCAATCTGGCGGGCGTGTTGGCCGGGCATGGAGATGTGCTGATTCAAAAGCTGCCCAACATTCCGTCTAATTTTTCCACCACCTACAGCACCTATCTTGGCGGTGCGGCTTATGAAGCGGCGTTCGGTCTCGCAGTGGATGCCGAGGGCAATGCTTACGTCGCGGGCTACACTGGTTCGACAAATTTTCCCACAAGTAATCCGCTCCAGACAAACATCGCTGGAGTGGTGAGGGCTGGCGTGGGCGCGCCACCGCTGGATTGCTTCATCGCCAAGATCGGGCCGTTCGGCACCAATCTGATTTTCTCGACGTTCTTCGGCGGTACCAAGGACGATGTCGGCTTGGGACTTTCCTTGGATGCCGCCACGAACATCTACGTCGCCGGGTACACGCTCTCGACCAATTTCCCTGTGGTGAACTTCACAGCAGTCACCAACATCGTCGGAACGAATGTCGTCGTGACCACAAACAGTCTTGCGGGCAATGAAGATGCGTTTGTGATCAAGCTCGCCGCGTCCGGGGCGAACGTGATCTATTCGCGCTACATCGGCGGGGCAGGGCGGGATTACGCCACGGACGTGATCACGGGTTCAGCGGGCGAGCCAGTCTTGGTCGGCTACACCACTTCGAGTTTGTTTCCGACGACGACCAATGCCGTGCAACTCCTGTTCAACGGCACGACGAACTTCTCTTCTGCCTACGATGCGTTCGTGACGATTGTTGGGGCGACGAATTCTGCGATCAACTATTCCAGCTACCTCGGCGGAACGAACGACGACTTCGCATTTCGCGCGGCGACGGATGCGGCGGGTGCAATTTACGTGGCTGGCTCGACGCGTTCGGCAAATTTCCCAAGAACTTCCACCAACCTTTATTCGTCAGTGATCACCAACACGCTTTCACCGGACGCGTTTGTTTCAAAATTGAATCCGTCGCTCACCAACTGGGATTACTCCGTCACGTTTGGCGGTTCAGCCAGCGATGAAGCGTGGGATGTGGCGGTCAATTCAGCGGGCCGGGCACAAGTTATTGGAGTCACTTCTTCGGTGAATTTTCCTACGAACACTGCGGCAAATTTTTTACGTGGCACTCATTCAGGCGGCACGGACATGTTTCTTTCTGAACTTAATAGTGCTGGCACGACTTTGACGCGATCTGCCTATCTGGGTGTTGAGACCGATGATGCGGGTTATGCGGTGACATGTGACGCGGGTGATAATATCTATGCCGCCGGAGTGACTTTTGACACTGGTAAGGATGGATTCATTGTCAAAATACTCGCTGATGATCCAACACTCGCAATCACTCCGGCTGGCACAAACGTCCAGCTATCGTGGAGCGGATTCTCCACCGAGTTCACCCTCGAATCCCGGACGAATCTCGTCTCGACGAACACTTGGACCGTGTTGACCAGTTTCCCCGCCTCGCTGACGAACAATCGCACCGTGGTCACGATTCCCGCCACGAACGCCGCCCGATTCTTCCGTCTGAAGAAATAGTTCTGCTCGCGACTGAACACTTTCCCGCGTCACCTGTCTCACCAACGTCAGCGCGTGCAATTTGATATTGGCGGAGCTGGCTGAATCTGTTTTCCTATGTTTATGACTAAATCGTTTCGCACATTGTTTTTGACCGCAACTCTTGTCGCTCTGACCGCTGTCGCCGCGCAGGCGCAAGGGCGTGTCGCCACTGTGGATCTCGCCGTGGTGTTCAAGAATTACTACATGACCGAGGATGCCAAGAAGGCCATTGACGAGACACAAACCGATCTCAAGAACGAATTGAAGACGATGGAGGAAGCGCATCAAAAGCTGATCGCTGCCACCAGGAAGCTCGTTGATGAATCCAACGATCAAGGTGTGTCCGACGAGGAACGCAAGAAACGCAAAGCCGCGCTCGAACCCAAAATCAAAGACCTCAAGGACAGCGAAACGGCGTTGAAGGATACTCTCGCTCGCAGTGAAGCCGATCTGAAGCAGAAGACCGGTCGCATGATGGATAAGATCGTGACCGACATCAAAAAAGCCGTTGAATCCAAAGCCAAGTCTGGCGGCTACTCGTTGGTGCTGGATAGTTCCGCCCGTGGCTCGAATCAGACTGAGTTCTTGCTCTTCAACAGCGGCGAGAATGATCTGACAAAATCCGTGGTGGATATGCTCAACGCCGCCGCGCCGGTTGATTCCAAGAAGAAGTAATTTTATCCGATAGGAAAGAGCGGGATGTGAGCGTGAGCTTCATCCCGCTTTTTCTTTTGAGACTCAGCTTTCGCTCAAACGTTTCGCCGGTGCTTGGTAAAGCATCCGGTGAGACTCTTCGAGGATGGCGGGAATCTTCTCCGCGAACGGACTCTGCGCCAACGCCGCCGTCAGTTTCATTTCTCTTGTTCGCCCCGCGTTCTCTCCCGGAAACCAGTGATCCGCCTGACCGAGCAGGTTGTAACGCATCTTGCCCCACGCCGTCAGATCGAGCGACTTCGCATACGTCCACAGCCGCAGGATTTCTGTGATGTTGATCTCGCCAGGCACGAAGTTGTAATCCGGCAAACCCTGCCACCAACGCGCGCACCAATCCGCTCCCAGCGTTCGCAGCATCTCCTCGCGCAATCGTTGTTCAATTGGCGCGATCACTGCCGTCGGGTTGTCATAATGTTTCAACGCCTCGATGTGCGCGTCGAAGTCAGACGGCTTTGCCACACCGCAACTCAGCGTGTGAACCTGCGGACGCGCGAGACAGTAAAGATCGTTGAACCCCATCGGCGTCAGCGGCGCGCACAAGTCCACCAGCTTTTGCGGCGGCTCATAAAGTTTCCCGCCCTTGTCATTCGGGCTGATGATGAACACGCCCATGTCCTTCGCGGCGGCGGCTTCGATGCACGACCAGTTCAAGTCGTTCACGAAATACCAATGCAGGTTCACGAAATCAAATTCGCCCGTGCGGATCGTGTCATGGATGATCTGATTGGTGGCGTGTGTGGTGAAGCCGACGAAGCGACAACGCCCCTCGCGTTGCAATTGCCGCGCCGCATCCAGGCAACCGCCTTTCTTCACCGACCACTCCAGCAACTCGCAATTGTTGATCCCGTGCAACGTCAGCAACTCCACATGATCCAGTTTCAGATACTTCATCGAAGTGTTGAAAATCTCGATGAACTTCGCAGCCGTGGCCTGCGGTGCAACTTTGGTCTGAACGATCAATTTCTCGCGCGGCAACTTGGGTAACACCCAGCCGAGCTGCATTTCCGACGTGCCATAACCACGCGCGGTCTCGATGTGATTGATGCCGAGTTCGAGTGAGCGATGGATGCACGCTTCCAGATTGGCTTGATTCGCTGGTGGGATTTCCCCCGGCGGCACGTCCTGCCACTTGTGTTGATAACGCATCCCTCCACAAGAGATGACCGGCATCTGCAAATCCGTGCGACCAAAGCGACGATATTTCATGCGCGCAGTATGGCAAAGCATCCGAGCAGGGCAACGGGAAGATGTGGTTCGTAATTCAGCGTGATGACAAAAATTTCGCGCCGCCGGGGATTTCTCCACCGACGGCGCGATTCCAACCAACCCGATCACTCAACCCAGATCAGCGGTTATGGTAGCCTTCTTCGCCGTGTTCAGCGAGGTCGAGACCGGAGACTTCCACTTCTTCGCTCGGACGCAATCCACCGAGAACGAGCTTCACGATGTAGGCGATGATGATGGTCGCCACGATGGAGAGAACCAGCGTGATGCCGATGGCTTTCATCTGTTCCGCGAGCAGCCCGCCTTCTGCGACGAGTTTCGCGAGACCGTTTTGTTTGGCGTAACCATTCACGTCGGTGAGGTTGCCATTCACGCTGGATGTCGCGAGGACGCCAGTGAGGATCGCCCCCAGTGTTCCACCCACGGCATGAACGCCGAACGTGTCCAATGCGTCGTCATAACCGAACCATGATTTGAGCTTCCAGCAGGCGAAGAACGGAATGATGCCAGCCAACAGACCGATGATGACTGCGCCGCTCGGGTCAATGAATCCGCAAGCCGGAGTCACCACTACCAAGCCAGCGACTGCGCCGGAGCAGAAACCGAGGATGGACGGTTTGCCACGGAATATCCATTCCGCCATCGGCCAGATGAATGCGGCGACACCCGTCGCCAGAGTTGTGGTCATGAACGCATTGGCCGCGATGCCGTCCGCAGCGAGTGCTGAACCCGCATTGAAACCGTACCAACCGACCCAGAGCATTCCAGTGCCGATCATACAAAGCACCATGCTGTGCGGTTGCATCGGTTCTTTTGGGAAGCCGAGGCGTTTTCCGAGGATGATGCACAGAACGAGAGCCGACCAACCAGACGACATGTGGACGACCGTTCCGCCGGCGAAGTCAATGGAGCGGATTGCTGCCGAACCGTTCCAGACGCCGTTCATGTAACCGTCCACGCCCCAGATCATGTGGGCGAGCGGGAAATACACTGCGAACATCCAGAGACCGACGAACAACAGGATGGCACTGAACTTCATGCGTTCTGCGATCGCGCCGACGATGAGCGCGGGAGTGATGATGGCGAACATCAACTGATACATGGAGAACGTGCTTTCAGAGATCCAGTAGGAATAGTTGGTGTCAGGAGCGGCGCCGACGCCTTTGAGGAACATGTGTTTCATGTTACCCCAGAAAGGACTGCCACCCTCACCGAACACGATGGTGTATCCACAGGCCCACCAGAGGATCGTGACCAAGCCCGCGATGCCGAGGCATTGCGCCATCACGGACAGGATGTTTTTCCGGCGAACCAAGCCGCCGTAGAACAGCGCGAGTCCGGGCAGCGTCATGAACAGAACCAACGCGGCACAAACCATGATGAAAGCGTTGTGGCCGGGGCCAGGAACGTTCGCGATCTTGGAGGACCACTTGGTGTCACCGGCTGCACCGACGCCGAGGTTCTGGAAATATTGTTCCAAGTCGGCGACGCGTTGCTCCACGGTGGCGTCAGGAAGTTTGACTTCGGCAACCGGCGCTGCGGCGGGCGCGTTCGTGGCGGCATCTTCAGCGTGAACAGTCACGGCGGTGAACGCCGTGCTTGCGATGATAGCGAGTGTTAAGAGAAATCGTTTCATGGTTTTATTTGTTCTGGTTGTTGAGGGTTGAAAACTCTTAAACAGCGGCGTCACCTTTCTCATCCGTGCGGATGCGGATCGCGGTTTCCACGGCGGAGACGAACACCTTGCCGTCGCCGATCTTGCCGGTCTTGGCGGCCTTGACGATGCACGCCACGGCGGCGTCCACCTGCTTGTCCGTGAGGACGAGTTCGAGTTTGATCTTGGGGAGGAAGTCCACGGTGTATTCGCTGCCGCGATAGATTTCCGTGTGACCTTTTTGGCGACCGAAGCCTTTGACTTCGGTGACGGTCATGCCTTCGATCCCGATTTCGCCGAGGGCGTCTTTGACCTCTTCAAGTTTGAAGGGTTTGATGATGGCTTCGATTTTCTTCATTCGATTCTGTGTGTTGGTTGTTGAGCGGAGCTGTGACCGCGTTGTTGTTTTTTGTTTCCAAGGACTCCAAGTCGCTGGACTGGCTGCACGGTCCTTTGCAGCAACGATGCCAGCGCGGTGAAAGAGATTCATGGACGCGAGAAACACATTGATTCCAAAGGGAAAAATAATTTTCCAGCGCAAGAGAGGTCGCCAGTCTGCCGTGAGGATTCAGTGAGCGAAAGTGAACAGCACGGGCAAAACGGCGCAGCGGGATCGCTGGAAACAAAACGGCGGCGAGCGCAACCAAACGCCCGCCGCCGAACCAACCAACCACCTAGTTCCAACCCATTTGTCGGATGAACTCGCGCAATCATGAAACTCGCGCGAGCTGTGGCAACCAACCGGGCCACTCCGACGCAGTCACTTTAGCAATGCCAGTGCCAGCATTACAGTCGAAAAGTTTAGCACGACTTCGGGCGCACCTTGACACTGCCCCCGGAGCGCGGCTGTGTCGAAG
>JANNAO010000384.1:0-2086 GCA_031384405.1 Verrucomicrobiota bacterium
GGGCGGAATCGGGCGACAAGGGACTGCGCCGCTGTACGCGGCACTACGCCTCGCAGCGCGAGGCGTTCCACCACCTGACCGTCACTTTGAATCGCACCCGTAACAATCGCGTTTGACTCAAGTTGCCGCACCCGATGGAAAATGCACGCTGAACAAGATTGTGTTTGCGCAGCGGTTCGGGCATATCAGCGACCCATTTTTAATTCATGAGCAAAAAAACATCGAACACGACCAAATCCAAGAAGAACGAGGAAACCCAGTTGCTGGCCTTGCTGAAGAAAGTTCTGCCAAAAGCCACCACCGACGCCGATCTCGCAGGGAAAATTTACGAAGCAATCGTGGCTGAACTCCGCGCCAAAAATCAGGCCACGTCGTTCGTGAAGTTTTGCGACCGCATCCCGCTGCCCGACTTGGAGCCGAAGACGCTGGACGAAGTGAAGCTGCAGTTTGCCGCTGCATTCAGTGAGGGCGACGTGACGATCTCCCCGAACAAGAAGGAAAAAAGTCTCGCCGTCGAAGTGGTGCTGCCAGATGGATCGCAGTTCACCAAGGAGATTAAAGTGCGCGATCTTCCGCCGGAAGGCAGCGACGAACAGGAGATCGTGCTGAAGTTCGTGCCGTTCCCTGTGAGTTTGCCGGGCGATCCTGAACTCGCGTGGCTGCTGGCGAAGCGCGAAAACATGTCGCCGGACGAGGCGGGCATCGCGCTCTCGAAGGCGGAGGAAGAATTCTGGGCGTCGAAGGCTGGACAGAAGATGCTGCGTGATCGCGTGGAGCGGAATTTCCCGGAATTCATCTCACGCGCTCCGGCGGGATTGCTCAACGAGGTAGGCTTGAAGCGACATTACAAGACGCCTGAACCGATCCGCATCCACAAAGGTTTCACGCCGCAGAAGAGCAAGAAGAATTAAACCAAACTCAAAGGCCACTACCACTCCAACACTCAAGCTGACGTGCGCTTTCAGGTAAATCTTTTTTCTGAAGCGCGAGCAGCTTTGATCCATTCACCGATGAGTGCAGGAAGCCGTTCGACAATTTCTCGGCCGAAGATCACTTCATCCACATATCCCATGTGCATCATGTCAATCACGCGACAAAGGTAGGAGCGTCCGCATTGCCACCATGTAAATTCGCTGTCCAGAAATAGATAGTGGCGAATATGAATGCCCTCGCTGGCTTTCAACTCCTCCAACTCCATTCCATCAAGCAGCGTTTCATAGACGCCGTCTGCCACTCTGCTTCCGAAGGTTGTCGTGTGATAGTATTCCTTCACTTCCCAGAGGGCGATTGGATTGATGACGCTTGGAAATGTTCCATCAACTCTTCTCGCCAGAGTTCGCACGGGCATTCCTCCACGCGTTATGCTTGTCAATTGTCGCGGGTCTAAATCACAGGGGAAATTTCCGCGATGAGCATCCACGAGCATATTGACCAAGCCGGTGAGATAGGCTGGCTTCTTTTTTCTGCCAGTCTGCTTGTTCATGGGGATTTCAGTTGTTGAGCGGAGGCTTTTTCTTACTTCTTTGAACAAGCTTGCCGCTTCGTTGGCGTTCATCAGTAATGGGCGAACCTGACTGTTCAGGAGCTTGGCTCGGTATCCAAAGTAATCATGCAGCTTTGAGGCAAGGGCACTCTCTGTTCCGTCTGGATTGCGCAAGTGCGAAGACGACAACGAAAGTCTTTCGAGTGCCTGTGTTAATTCGACGGGCGATGGAGTTTTGATCTCCTTTGTTTTCCGATCCGTATAACCGATCTCCTCGCTGATTGAGCGGACATGTGCCCAAAACGCTTTGTCCAAGCCGACAAACCGCTGATCTGGCTTCACGGAATTTCCTTTTCCAGGCGACGAACAAAGTCGCCCAAGGTGAGTCCGAGCTCTTTGCAAACTTGGCGCAACTCAATGACATCCAGGCGGCGTTCGCCGGATTCATATTTGCTGACAACGGATTGGGTGTGAGACAAAATTCTTCAAGAGTAAGTTTTCGGTTGGTTTTTTGAGGTGTTATTGCCTAGCTTACTAGGCATATATGAATCAGCCACCCCAAAGAATGCGCCTGTTGGAACAAATTGCAGCCATCCCCGCCAT
>JANNAO010000385.1:0-5705 GCA_031384405.1 Verrucomicrobiota bacterium
GAGCCAGAGCGCCGAAGATTATCTCGAACGCATCCATGAGCTGATCGAGGCCAAGGGTTATGCCCGCGTGGTGGACATCGCGTCATCACTCAAGGTGCGGCAGGCTTCCGTGACGAGCATGGTGCAAAAACTGGCTCGCGCGGGCTTCGTGAACTACGAGAAATATCGCGGGCTGATCCTCACTGACGAAGGCCGCGCCGTGGCCCGGACGATCCAAGACCGGCACATCACGCTCTCGCGGTTCTTCTCCTTGTTCGGACTGGATGCCGAGACGCAACGCGCGGACATCGAAGGCATCGAACATCATCTCAGCCCAGACACGCTGGCGATGCTTGCTGATCTGGCGACATTCTTTGAGGGAAACCCCGACGCGTTGAAAGCCTTCAAGCAAGGCCGCAAGCGTGGGAAGAAGGGTTGAACGGACGCGGTGGGAATGATCTCTCATGTTGTTATCGAAGATCACAACCCTGCGCGGTTTTAGCGGGTGTCTTCAAATCACGATTCCGTTTTAGCACCGGAGGTGCGAGAGAAGTTAGCCCACGGCGTGAGCCGTGGGATAGGTGGAAAAATCCACAAGCTCCGGAGGGGCGAAAGAAACCGTGGTTTCAGTGGCAACTCTATCGCCCCTCCGGGGCTTTGCTTTTCACCGACTCAACCCACGGCTCACGCCGTGGGCTAACTTCTGCCGCTGCTCCGCAGCTAAATCTGAGTATGAAGACACGCTCCCAAACTCCTTGCTAGACAAGCCGTGAAACCATCTTTAGTGTCCAAAACCATGAACCTAATGAACGATAATTTTGTCGCTCAATTACAATGTAGGCCGTTATGGACAAACCTTGGCTCATTGTGAATCTCGAAGACGCTCGGCAAGCGTTGGACCGTGCGATCACCGAGATCAAGGCTCTCGACGCCGGAGACGAGCATGTCGCGCAGCAGTTAGTTGGCGAAGTCTACATCAAGCTCAATTACGCATGGAACTCCCGAGCGGGTGCGCCTGATTTATCGGGTCCGACTAAGTATGGTGAGTGGATCAGTTATCCGAGAGTGATGGACATTTACACTGGATCAGATGAGAAATCGGCCTAACTGTTTCACATCGAGACGTTGTGATCAGCTCTTAGAGAGGGCATTGGAAATCACAGTCAGCTACACCGTCACCGGCTGTTCCTTGCCTCCGAAGAATTGCTTCAACCACTTCATCGCGGCGCGTAGTCCGATGGGGCGCACATCTGCCAGCGAGTAGATGCTCACAAGTTGTTCCTCGTGTGAGCGGTAACGTGGCGGGAGCAGCATGGCGGTGCGTGTGTCTTCGCCTTCCACTTTCACGATCTCGGAGTTGATCAAGCCTTTGCCGACGGCGTATTGACCCGCAGGCAACACCAGCGTGCGCGCCGCCAGAAACAACCACGGGCGATATGTCAGGACGAGATTGTCCTTTTCATCGCGGCTGAGTTTTCCGTAGGTGCGCGCGGGGACTTTGTTGGTCTTGCTGCCGAGGAACATCTTGTTCGCCACTTTGTCCGGCGTGAACCGTGAACTGCGGAACGTGAAAAAGTCCCAGACATACACGAGTCCATAGTGCGAGAGCCGGAACGACCAGCCCGCGATGAGATACGAAATCAAGATGATGATCAACGCCCACGCCGCACCGATCCACGGATTGGCAAGCGCGCTCGCTGCCACCGAGCCGAGCAATGCCAGGCGAAGTCCTTTCAGCCCGGCGTCCACTGTCGTGAACGGACTGAGAATGATGAGCACATTGATGGCGTTGGATGCAAGGAACACAAAGAAGAACGCCACCATCGCCACGGGCACCATGAGCGCGGTGTAGAATCCAGAAAGATCGGCTGCCGCAAAGCCCATGGAACTGAGCATGGCTTCCGGTGCGCCGGAATCTTTCATCATCATCATCATGAGAAACGGCACGAACGCGCCCGTGGCCACTAGCCCGCTGATCTTGTTTTCCACCGCTTCCGCGATATCGAATGGTTTCTTCACCGCCGTGGGCAATGCCGAGCCTGCGGTGTCTTTGATGAAGCAAACCGCCACGAGCAACAATGCCGGGATGAAGAACCACGGCTGCGCGAACCACGGCAGATTGGCGCGTTGATCGGCGGGCGTCTTGTACCACTTGTAAAGTCCGAACCCGCTCGTGCCGAGCAGCGGTGTGATGGCCACGCCGGTGAGAACAGAGATTTGCTGGGCGATCTGCGCTCCGGGCGCATTGCCAGCGGGTGCGGCGGGTTTGTTTTCGGCGTGCGAGGTCATCGCGCTCCAGCAAAGGCAGAGCGCGATCAGGAGAGAGAAGCTCTTTTTCATGCGGGAATCATTCACCGTTTCCCGCCGGGTGTAAAGATTGAGGTGAATCACAAACAGTCCCCGTCATCTCCAGAATTCAGTGATGAGCCAATCTCAAATTTTCCATCCGCACCAACCAGCACCGTGCGAATGCCGCTTCGCAAAAGGCTGATCGAGTTGTGCCCCGCCGCGCCAACCGTGAGCAACGCCGTCGAGAGCGCGTCTGTCTCGGTGGCGGACGGCAACACGACGGCAGTGAGCAGCGCGGATTCCACCGGCTGACCTGTTCGCGGATCAATGACGTGGCCGAAGGTTTGTTTGCCAGATTGAAACGAACGCCCCCAGATCGCGGAGACCGACATGGCTTCATCACGCAGTTCCATGTCAGGCAATTTGGGGAACAAACTTCCCGCGCTCGCGGGTGGCGTCTCGAACGCCACCTTCCACGCGTCAGCTTCCGACGGATGACCCAGCGCACACACCGTGCTCGTGCCGCCGTGAAACAGCGCGCTTGTCACGCCCGCCTCGCGCAGCATCTCCGCGCCGCGCTCCACTGCGTAACCTTTGCCAATCGCACCGAGATCAAGCATCACGCCGTCGCGAGCGAAGCGCACGGTGCGATTCGACGCATCCAACTGAACGTTGCACATCCCAACCTTCTCTCTCGCTTCGGCGACTTCTTCCGGCGTGGGCATCTTGCCATTCGCGCCCATGAATCCCCAGCAACGGACGAGCGGCGCGATGGTGATGTCGAATGCGCCTCCTGTTTCGGCGGAAAGTTTTGCGGCGTGTTGCAACAGGGAAAAAACTTCCGGCGAAATAAGGACGGCTTCGCGTGCGGCGCGAGCGTTCACCTGCGCGATCTCGCTGCCGGGACGATAAAGTGAGAGTTGGTTTTCAATCCGCTCAACTTCCGCGAGTGCTTCCTCGCCCGCCGCTCGGAGGGACGATGAGTTCTCGCCATGCAAGACCAGCTCGAATCGAGTGGCCATGGCGTGTCGCGCAAGTTTGACGGTCTGCACGGAATAAAGGATGCAAAGGAAACATCAGACGGCAAACACAATTGAAACCGCCGGCGCAAATCTTGACACTGCCCTCGGAACGCCGCCTTCAGGCGGCAGCGGCACGGTTTGCCACGTCACTGCCGCCTGACGGCGGCGTTCCGATTATCCACACGCCGCATTTCGCTTTTTGAAATTTGATTCTAACATTGTCCGAATCCACCGCCGATGTTTCCATAGTCGGCAAGCTGACGACTCAACAGACATCTGATTCACGCCGCGAGAATTTGCATCGCGATTGTCCCGTGTGCGGCTCGCCAACGCGCCACCCGCACTGGCGCAAAGGTGATTTACAGCTCGTTCGCTGCACCGACTGCGGCATGATCTACGTCAATCCCGTTCAGTCCGACATGGCGAGCGGCGACTTCTATGACACGGAGGGAGCGAGCTACTATCTGTCGCCCGCAAAACTCGCGAGTGATTACGCAGATGTCCGCTTCGAGCGGGAGTTGCGGCTGCTGCGAGAGTTTTGTCCGCGCGGTGACGTGTTGGATGTCGGCTGCGGATCGGGCGGGTTTCTGTTTCAACTCAAGAAACGCTGGCCTGCCGATTACAAAACCCTTGGCACTGACGTGAGCGGCGGGCCGTTGGATCACGCAGAGTCACGCGGCGTGCCCGTGCTGCGTGGAAATTTTCTCGATCAGAATTTTGGCGAAAGGAAGTTCGATGCGGTCACGCTTTGGGCCGTGGCTGAACATCTTGCCGAGCCGAAAAAGTTTCTGGCCAAGATTCACGCGGCTCTCAAACCCGGCGGTGTGTGTCTGGTACTCGTCCCCAACTTGCGTTCTCTGGCGGTGCGATTGCTCGGCGCGAAATATCGTTACGTGTACGCGCAGCACTTGAATTACTTCTCCGCGCAAACTCTCTCAGATCTCGGCCAGCCCAGCTTGGCAGTCATTGCGACGCGTTACACGCATTTCAACCCCCTTGTCATCTGGCAGGACTGGCGCAGCGGCGGACGCGAGGTCTCCAATGCCGAGCGTGGCGAATTACTCAAGCAAACCACTGCACTGAAACAAAAGCCTTGGATGAAGCCCGTGAAGTGGCTTTACGCACGCTTAGAAACGACACTTAGCGCACTCGGAATGGCTGACAATGTGGTGGTGGTGTTTCGTAGGAAATGAAATCCGCATCACACGCGATGTTGCTTTGCGGTGAAAAATCCCACGGGCACATCTGCCCGTGGGATTTGTTTCTTCACCTCCACCCACCAAGTCAGTTCAGCGTCACATCAATCCGCTTTGGCTTCGCCTGTTCGGTCTTGGGCAGCGTGAGCGTGAGAACGCCGTCCGTGTAGGTGGCTTTCACCTTCTCCGCTGAAACCGTTGCAGGTAGCGTGATGGACCGCTCGAAGCGTCCGCTGAATCGTTCCACGCGATGCACAGAGGTATCCTCGCTGCGTGTTTCGGTTTTCCGTTCGCCGGAGATCGTCAACGTGCCGTCCTCCAGCGAGACCTTGATGTCTTCGCGTTTCAATCCCGGCAGCTCGGCTAGTATGAAGTAATTGTCCTTGTCTTCAAGAACGTCGAGCGTGGGAGACCAAGTGTTCCGCGCGCGAGCGGCTAGTGGCCTTTCAAACAACCGATCCAATTCGTCACTTAAACTGCTGAACGGACTGAACGATGGCCATGCGATGACTGCGGGGCGTTGATACTTTGTGATGTTCATGTTTTTACCTTTCGTTTGATTGTTTCACTGTCCGAGATTCCTCTAGCTCCAGCGATGCCAATGCTCAGACCCCGCATTTCAATCAATGAAATCAATGGCTTTTGAAAATCACCCAGAAATTCAAACCTTCCTGACGCGCAAGTGTGGCGCGGAAAACTGTGCCAAGCGCCATGTCTTTGTGCCAGCGTTGCGCGGCGTGCGTAGGAAATAAGAATTGCGCGCTGTAATCGAAGCGTGAAAGCATCGGACGTGAACTTGAACCCATTTGTGCGATTCGCTGGCGTCGGCCTCCTCGCGGTGGTCGTGACCAGTTGCTCGAGTTGGAAAACCAATTCAACCGATACGCCGTGGATTGGGCCATATCGCCAAGCAGTCGAACAATCCAAGCTCCATAGTCGTTGGATTACGTCATGGTGGGAGATTCGATGGCTCGGCAATGATAAGAAAATTTTCATCCCGGATACAATTGCCTCGGAAGCAGATCAATTCCTCGTCGCCACATCGTCACTATCAAACCTTCCACTTGCCTTAAGTCCTGATTGGGTGTGAGACAAAATTCTTCAAGAGTAAGTTTTCGGTTGGTTTTTTGAGGTGTTATTGCCTAGCTTACTAGGCATATATGAATCAGCCACCCCAAAGAATGCGCCTGTTGGAACAAATTGCAGCCATCCCCGCCAT
>JANNAO010000387.1:0-6226 GCA_031384405.1 Verrucomicrobiota bacterium
GGCAAACAGATACCGGAGGCTGCGGAAGTCGTAGGGATGCGCCTTGCGCGCGTAGCCGCTGAGAAAGGTGTTCGTGCTGAGAAAAATCGTGCAGTCGCGGTCGTAAAGCACCGACGGCACCACGCGGTAATGCAACGGCGAAGGATAAAGGAAGACATATAGCCCGCGCACCAGCGGCAGAAACGTTCCCACCGTGAGTCCGAAGCTGTGGAAGAGCGGCAGGCAATTGAAGGCGCGATCCAAGTCGGTCAAATCTGTGACGGCCAGCATCTGACGGATGTTGGCGAGAATGTTTCCGTGCGTCAGTTCGACGCCCTTGGGCACGCCTTCCGAACCGCTGGTGAAAACAATCACGGCGGCGGAGCTAGCTGATGGAAGATGGGAGATAGGAGATGGGAGATGGAAAATGTGCCGGAGCAGCGTCAGGAGTTTCTGCGAGTCACTGATCCTAGCGCGAACATCTTCGAGATAGATCAGGTTGATGCCAGCTTTCACGAATGCGTCCACGTTGAGCCGGGCGCGTTCAAGAAAGGCGCGCGATGTGACGATGTGTTTCATTCCAGCGAGTTCCAGACACGCCAGCATGGTGGGAATGCCCGATGAGAAGTTCAGCATGGCGGGCACTTTGCCCAGCCGCCACAAAGCGAGGATGACAACCGGCGTGGCGTTGACATTGGGCAACAACAACCCCACTCGCTCACTACCTGTGACTTTGCCGCTCAAGCCATCAGCCAACAAATCCGCTCCCACCATCAGCTTCCGACATGTCAACTTTTGCAGCGTCGCGTCTTCAAGAATGACTTGGCTGGGGTGTTTGCGCGCCGTCTCTGCCACCGCTGAGAAGACATCCTGTGCACCGAATTCCATCTCGATCTTGAACTGTTGCTGCACGATCTGGTCGCGCAGCCAGTTGGTCAGCAGCGCCCGCGCGCGGGTGGTTCTGACGTCACCCAGTTCGGGCGCAGTCAGAGCGGCACTGAAATGCACTGTCACTTTCGGAAAACAGTTCTTCGCGTTTGGATTCGGGGAATACGGCAGGCGTTCTGCGCCACGTAAGTAAGCTGTGATGACCTTGGCTTTCGTTTTGAAAATCAGAAATCCGGTGCCGTCGAAGAGTTTCATCAAGTTACCCGTGCGCGACAGTCGGCCTTCGGCAAACAGCACGAGGCGTCCGCCTCCTTTGAGAAACTCCGCCATGCGCTTCACCGCGTAGGGCGAAGCGGTATCAACGGGCAGCGTGTAGCGGTTGATCATTATGGCGCGGTGCAACCAGCTCGTCTGGGCCGCAGTGCTGGAAGTGACCATCTTCCAATCGTCATCCAAGCAGACCCAGAGAAACAGCCAGTCGAGCCAGGAACAATGATTCGGAATCAGCAGCACCGGGCCAGGAGTTTTCAGCGCGTCCATGTCGTAAGCACGGAAGCGGAACAAGACCCGGAGCAGAAAGCGCAGGACAGATTTCATGGCTTGGGGAAGTGCATCATCGGAGCGCGAACACTTCAAACAAAATATATTCCGGTAGGGTTACACCCCATGGAGAAGCTCCCACTCATCGCGTAACGTCACTTCAGAAACGACACAACTGAATATGAAAAAATCCTGCTTTTAACCGGCGTTGTTGCCCTCCTGACCACTACCGGATGTCTTGTTACGGAAGGCGGAGGGCACAGAGGACACCGGGGGCACGGGGGGCACGGAGGTCACTCGACAATCATGGTGCCCGCTCCGGTCGTCGTTGTGCCGGTGATTCGTGGTCATTGATGGGTAACCCGGTTGAAAAAATTATCATGAATAATATGTCCACCCAATTTGGAGGTAATCCATGTCTCTGATCTCTCTCGCTGTCACGCTGATCGTCATCGGCGTGTTATTGTGGCTGGTCAACTCTTACATCCCGATGGATGGGAAGATTAAAAAGATTCTTAACGTCGTGGTGGTGATCTGCGTCGTCGTGTGGTTGCTATACGCGTTCGGCATTCTGGATCGCTCCTCCGACATCCGTGTTCCGCAACTCCGATAACAACCCTTAACCCCCCACTTCTATGATCCCCAATCACGAACAGTTCCTGACCGCCATCAAAGACCGCAAAAAAGTCAACGTGCGGTTCTATTCCAAACCTGACAGCGGCGTGCTGGATCGCGTCTGCGCTCCGATGGATTACGGCCCGGGCGAGAACCCGGACGGATTGAATCGTTACTGGCTTTGGGATGACGCGAGCGAAACGAGCGATCACAAATTAGGCTTGGTGTCACAGCAGATTGTGGACATGAGCATTTTGGGAGAGGTGTTTGATCCGACACAGTTTGTCTTGCCTCCAGCATCTCCTCCAGTCGCAGTAGCGGCGGGACCGGCTACTGCGAGTGTTGCCACTGACGAGGTCATCCATCCTCCAGCGTTATGAAAGCAGCCAATGAACTTGGCGACAATAAGACCAAAACGAATCAGCCTCCCGCCGAACGGATCCATTACAAGGCATTTTCGCATGAAATATTGATGACCTTTCCGGGACGGGACTCTGTTCGCGTCCGAATTACCAGTCGCGCCGGGCGCGCATTGCTGATAGACATGGTGCCGTGAAGGGCAAAGAACAGCAACCATCTGACACAACCAGTCTCAAACTTCGGATTGACCAAGCCGAAGCGCGCACTGAGCAGGCGGAAGCCCGCACCGAACAGGCAAAAGCCAGGACCGAATCCGCTGAGGCCCGCACCGAGCAAGCTGAAACCCGCACCGAACAGGCGAAGACGCGTACTGAGCAGGCCGAGACCAGGACGGAACAGGCTGAGACCGCTTTGGAAAATGCGATCTACAAGGACGGGAATCTGCGACGGGACATTCCTGCGGCTGTCGCCACCGACCCACCACATCCGCTTGAACAGTTGACGATTCGCCAGCGTGAAATTCTCCAACTGATCGCCGAGGGACAGAACACCAAGCAGATCGCGGACATCCTTAAAGTCAGCCCGAAGACCGTCGAGTATCACCGCATGAAATTGATGGCGGGACTGAACCTGCATGATATTCCCGGTCTGGTGCGATACGCCATGCGCGTAGGTTTGATCCCGCCGGAAGGCTGACGCGCGAATCTTCAATTCGCCTTCGCAGAACCGGACGCCTGGCCCGCGCGTGGCAACGTTCGCGTGAAATGAATCTCACGCTTGATGCCTGCGAAGTGCCAGCGCCAGTGTCCGGAGTGGAGTGCTGCTGCGAGATGCAGACAGGAGCGCCCCCAACATTTTTGGCTCAGATAGAGAATCATATTATTTCCTTTCAAGGTGCGGTATCGCGAGTGCGATAAAACCGCTTTGGAAAACTTCCAGCGTTCGTGTTCGTGTAGTTTGCTGAACCGCTCGCCCCAAGCGTGACTGTGCCGAGGATCGTCCACGTCTTCAAATCTCCCGTCGCCTGGATTTCATACGTGTGACCCACTTTGCCTGTCACGGTGAGTATCGCCTGCTTGTTGGCTGCTACAAGAATCTGCAATTTTGCAAGCCCGCCCGGCACGGTGTAAATGATCTCGTTCGAGAATATGCTTTCCAGCCCGATTGCGTTGTAAGCCACGACGGTGAAGTAGTAGGTCGCACCGATCACCATGCCGGGGATAGAATTGGATGTCACATTGCCCACCATGATGCTGTTTGTATAATTCCTGCTTCCCGCGCCGAAATAAATGCGGTAGCCGGTGACATCGGTACTGGGGCTGGCGTCCCACCCTAGGGTCACGCTTGGAACTGGCACTACTGCGCTGAATGCCTTGACGGGACTGTGCAACAGGGCGACGGACAGGATTATTCCCAGAACGCGCCCGAGTCCCGCGATTCGCGAAACCCGACACCATTTTGCTGCGGTACATGCAACCGTTGGTTCAAATGTTTTTTGCATGAGTACCGTTACGACTCGTCATCTTTGAACGCGACTGGGGTGTTCCTTGCGCCACTGGGAAAACCCTTGGTCAAAAAATGTCGGGCAACCATGAACGGTTGAACGGCCAGTAGCCGCGCCGCCGCGCCGCCTGTTAGCCGAATCCATGCGATAGGTTTTTAACGCAAAGACGCAAAGAAAACACCGAAGACTATCGGCAAACGATGCATCTCTGATTGGTGTGTGAATGTTGCTTGTATCATCTTCCCTGTTTCAGCCTGACTCCTTTGCGACTTCGCCTCTTGGCGTCTTTGCGTTGAATTTCAACCGTATCGTTCCGGCTCAGTGACGACGACTTCCCCGCCAAGAGAACAAACCGGCTCGGTGAAAAGAGATGCGATGACGCGAGCGGGAACGACGCCGAAAAGCAAAACGTGAGTTTTCAGCCAGCCGCTAGCCTCTCTTTTCGGGTAACACCCCATGGCGCGATTGTTCATTCCTCGCGCACCTTTCAGATCGTGAAGCCGATCATTATTCTGAGATGCATGCCGCCTCTGGGTGGGAAGCTGGACGGGTTTTCCCAGCCGGTCGTCATCCGTTACCAGCAAACCGGCAAGCCCGACTCCGCAGTCCCGAACAAATCATCTTCTGCCAAGGAAATGTGGCAACCGGTCAAACGTCGTACCTCATCCAAGCTGCTCACAGCCGATCGGGATAACTGCCGCACTTAAACCCTGCGACCGGCGCAAGTTGGTCGCAGGTCTTTGTACCGCCACGCGCCAAGTACAGCGCATGGGGTAAACACCCCATACCGGGGATTTGGGTGCTTTGCTATTCCAATGAAGACATCTGTCATTACGCCGCGTTGGTCGGACTGGATTGGAACATGCCACTGAAGGCGCGGTTGAAAAACGAACTGCCGTCCGCGCTGGCAGTCGCGAATTTTTATGAATCATAACGAAGTGCATACCACCTGGAACAATTTTGAGAGTGGTTTGAATCTGGTCGCCACTCTGATCTATCTGCTTTGTAACTCAGCCCCGACAAACCAAGGCTGCACATGGCATTGATCGCTTGCCCGGAGTGTGGCCGGGAAATTTCCACCGCCGCCCAGTCTTGCCCCGCGTGTGGTTATCCTCTGGCCGAGCGGAGTCAGTCATCGTCGCCGTCGCCCGAAGCGCAAGCCAGTGCGATGAATGCGGTGGACGTGCAAGCGGTGCTGCTGGAGGTGCGTCCATCGTGGTGGAACTTTGGCTGGCATCTGCTGTTCTTTTGGCTGTTGATCCCGATGCTCGTCGCGCTGTATCGCCGCCACTCGTTCGTGATGCGGATTTACTCCGACCGCGTTTCCATTGAGGAAGGATTTTGGGCCAAGGAAACCAGCGAGTTCTTCATCAAAGACATTCGCTCCATTGACGTGCGTCAAGGAGTTTGGGGACGTCTGGTCGGCATCGGCGATGTCACCATCTCCACCGCCGCGACCGTGGACGCCGCCGAAGAAGCCGCTGGCGTCGCGCAACCGAAACGAATCAAAGAACTGCTCATCGCCCAGCGCCAGCAGTCGTCCGCTGGGCCGGCGGCTTAATCCATGCGGCGCGTTTGTCCTACCTCACGGTGAACGTAAAACTGTTCGTTCGTCCATCTTCCAACACCGCGACGGCTTCGTTCACAAGGCAATTCCGATAACTTCCCCCCGTTGGTTGAAGATCGGACTTCCACTGTTTCCCGGTGAGATGGGACATTACAATTGATACTGGAGCACGCCGCTCACCATTTGCGTCTGGCTGATCAAACCATCGCTGATGCTGAAATCAAGACCCTTGGTCTCCGTCTGTCAATTGGGCTGAGACCCGATGAGAGGTTGAACTGACGCCTCGTTCAAAACTCTTCAGCGAGAACCGGCGGACGCGGATTTGGGTCGGATCAAGTCGGGTTATACCCCATAGCATCTGTGGGCAGCCTGATCTAGCGTCCCAGCCGGAAGAGAGAAAAAGCTCTGCCCAAAAACACTTACTCTGAATCAAAAACTGATATGAACATTAAAATACAACGGCTCGTTCTCACAATATTTGCGGTCGCGTTACTCACACTGTGCGTGGCGGGCTGTAGAAACACGGCTCGTGGTGTCGGCAAAGACGTGGAAAAGGTCGGCGATAAAATCCAGGAAAAGACGAGATGAAAACGTATCGGGTCCTTTTGTGCCGAAGCCGAAGGCAGTACGACACTCTTTAGCGAAACCGCTTTGTATCGCGCCGGGCGAATTCCCTAATGTTGGTTTACCGAAAACACGAGTTACCCATGAAAGAAAAAACAAATACAGACCCCAGTCAGAAAAACACTCCGAGCAAAAAATCTCCACTCGAC
>JANNAO010000393.1:0-4961 GCA_031384405.1 Verrucomicrobiota bacterium
AAACGACTGCCCTGCCTCCACCGTCGCTTTTACTGAGCCGCCATTCTTTGGAAGATTATAGTTAAGCTTCACCTCACCGGACAACACGGTCACTGCGCCATCCGCCCGAACAAGATATTCCGTGCCTACAATCCGCGCCACGCCATCTGCCGTGACGATCTTGAAACGTGAAGGATTCGCCAGCTTCCGTTGCGAGCCGAGGATCGAACCCGCGACGAGCTTCAATGTCGTGTCCGTGACCACAACTTCTCCGGCGGGCAAACGATCCAACTGAGTCATCTGCAATTCAGAATTGGGCGTCAACCGCAACACCGTGCTGCTGTATTGAAGAATGAAATCCACAGTGCCACCGTCTCCCGTTTTAATGGTGGACTCGTGATCCAGCGACGCGTCCTTTTTCAATTCATGCCACGTCACACCGTCAGTTGAATAAGTGGCCGACCCCGTCACGCCCTTGATCAACACCGCTGGCTCGGTAGTCGCCGCGATGGAAATGGCTGACGCGAAGAGTAGGACGGTGAGCGTTCCAACCACTCGGGAAAAGAGGCTATGGATTGAAGTTTTCATAGTTGTATGGCGTGAAATTATTCTCGGCACATCTCGGTGCGAACGGGTAACAGTCTGGTAGCGAAAAATTACTCTTATCCATTTCAGACGTCAAAGGTTTCTTGGCTTCTTGTTCTACGGAAACAACCGGAACAACCACCCCGCTTCCGGCTTGGGATTTTCCATTCAAACGCCCCACTCATGGGCGTTTGCAAAAACAAGCCGGAGAAGGCTTCCCTGACTCCGGCTTGTTATTTGCGATCATACGAATCCACATCACGACTACGTGGCCATGTGCGAGACTGGATCACTCCAATCCGAATAACCCGTTGAACCACCCACAGCGCGCGTTTGCACGTCATACACCTGGCCGGGAACAAAATCCCCGATCAAGACATTACGCGCCTTGGTGTACACGCCCACATTCTTCCACTCACCCGTACCCACACGCGCGCGGAACTCGAACGCACGCGCATTGACATCAGGCGTTGCTAACATCATCAACTGCGTGCTCGCGAAGTTATCAATGTTCGTGATGGACGGCTTGGTCAAAGGACGGCGTGTACGGTCCGTCTTATTCACCTCAAAACCTGAAGACAAAATGATCTCCAGACTGTTCTGCCCGGCGGACTGCACATACGCAGCCAGCATCCGCAACGACTCGATGAGTTTCGCGCGCTTTGCATTCTTGATGGCCGTCAACTGCGTGCCACCCTGCGACGCATTGGCGATAGCCTCAGCGAACTCAGCCACCTCGTTCTTCAACGCCAGCGGAGTGATCGGCGTGGCGACGAAGTAAGTGTTATTCTCCAACTTAGTGGAGACCGTCAAACCGACATCGCTTAATTTGCCATCAGGCAACTGAGCGAATCCCAACGCCACATGTAGTGTAGCCATAATTTTTCTGTACTTTCTTTTTTATTTGTTAACCGTGTTACAAAACGAACATGTAGATAACCCGAGCCGTGCTCACCCGTGAGCAGGCCAATGCCAAAAACCCGTTCGTAAAAAGATGAATAGCATCACCCCTGCCAAGCGGATAAACATGCGTATTTCCTAACAAAACAGAGAAAACACAAAGAGAACGGAGAAAAGAAAACAACCAACCCGGCAACAATTACCTAGCACACCAACCAACCCGGCAAATTTTGCCCAGCGTCACCGTTCACCAACCCCAACGAGGTTGAACTTGGAAACATCTGTTGAAATCGAACAACAAAGAAACAAAGGCACGAAGCAAACGCATTTGGAGGAAACTTCGAGGAGACCACCCTCACCTGCTGGGTGAATCGTCCTATCACTACTTGTTGTCACCATCATCTTCCGTTTCAACTTTGTGCCTTTGTTCCTTCGTTGTTCAAATGCCGTTTTCAGGTTGAATCATCTAGCCCTGGGTTGACCGCTATCTCGCGTTTCCCTAGCCTCCGCACATGATCATAAATTCTGCCGCTTTAGCGGAACTGCTTGATGCAAATCTGGCGGTCAAAGTCGCGGCGGAAAAAGAAATCGGTCGCATTCATCAGCTATTTTATAGCAACGTAAATAAAACGTTTTTTGTGGCCATTCAGGATGAAAAGTCCAAAGCCATTGATGCGATCCTGTCCAAGGCTGATTACGAACGGCTCGTGAATAAAATTCAGCACCGCCATTTGCGCAGGGCCAAAGTTTTGATTGAAGGCGTTTCACCCACAAGCAGGCAGATTGCCCGCAAAGAAGAGAGGCAGGCACATGGCATTCCGATTTCATTTAAGCTCGCAGGCCTAGTTAAGGACGAACACGGTCGACTGCGCTCCACGGGGCTTGGTGGCTGGCCCTTGATGCCATACCAAAACTCCATCGCCAAGCTGCTCCAAGATGAAACGTTTCGGGAACAAATAAAAAACAGACTCTTTGAGAAATTGCAGCCCGGTGAAAGTATAGCGGGACTGACCGTTCGCGTGCGAAAGGATGACGAAGAGGTCTGGATAAGTATGGATGTGGATGGGACGATTCAAATTCCACCAGAGCTTCAAGCGTGAAGTGCCCCAATTGCTTTAGCGCGAATAATGCCCTTCGCTGACTCCGTCATGAAGCAAGCCAAACAAAGCCAAACAAAACATTGCTGCGAGTCCCGTCCGTTACAAACCAACCACACCTGATACTCGGATAGATACTCGGACAGATACTCGGACAGGGTTGACCGCAATCTCTCGTTTCCTTAGCCTCGGTTCATGGTCGAGAAGAAACACCACCCGCTTGCCGAAGTATTTGGATTCCCATGCCTGAATTCTATCCCATCCTCGAAGTGACGTCTGAGATGCGCAGCGATGTGGAACAACTCGGCAGCAAGCCGAAGTTCTGGTTCAAGCTGCGCGGGGAAAACTGGCTGTTCAAAGAAGCGAGAGAGAACACCGGCGAGGATTGGTCGGAAAAAGTGGCGTCAGAGATCGCCCGGTTGCTGGGATTGTCCACCCACCACACGGAACTTGCCGTGTGGGAAGGCAAACGAGGCTGCGCGGTTAAATCTTTTCTCCCATCCAATCAAACCGTGCTGGTGCATGGCAACGAGCTACTTGGTGGATTTATCACCGGGTATGACAAAGACAAAGAGCGCGGTCAGGCGGACCACACGTTTGACAACATCATCACGGTCATTGAGAAATTGTTCCCAACCGACGAGGCCCGTCGCGAGACAGCTTATCGGATGGTGGGTTATCTGGTCTTCGATGCATTGGTGGGAAACACAGACCGCCACCACCAAAATTGGGGAATCTTGCTGCAAAGAAAACACGCAGCCGGCCAACAACCAAGCTTTGTATTGCAACTGGCGCATACCTTTGACCATGCCTCATCTCTCGGACGTGAACTGACTGATGAGGCGCGGGAACGCCAACTCAGTGAGGCAACCGTCACACGCTACATCCTCAAAGGCAAAGGTGGCATCTTTGCCGATTCTCATGCAAAGCACGGGATGAGTCCGATGTCTGTGGCTCAAATGCTGGCACGGTGCTACCCGGAATTATTCAAACCGTGGCAGACTCGAATAAGCGAATTGTCCGATGAAGCAATCAGTAGTGTAATTGATCGCGTCCCGAATGAACGGATCAGCCCGGCGGGACGCAGGTTTGCACTGGCCTTACTAATCGCCAGTCGTACACTGATCCAAGAAGCTTTATGAAATCACTTTTCCTGGCATGGCAAGCCCCCACTGACTCCGAACGTAGCCGCGCGTGGTTTCCCGTTGGCCGCTTGGATGCCGAAACGATGGATGCCGAAAAAAAACTGACGCATTACCGCTTCCGTTATACTGGCGGCGCATTGAAAGCACAGCATGATGTTGGCTTCACACCGCTGCTGGCATTTCCAGACTTTCAAAAAAATTACGAATCAGACGAGCTTTTCCCGTTGTTCAAGAACCGTGTCATCTCCCCCAAACGCGGAGACTTTCAAGAGTACATCCAATGGCTCGATCTGGACCGTGGTCAAGCCGATCCAGTATCTATCCTCTCCGTCTCAGGCGGCGAAAGAGTGACAGACAATCTGGAGGTCTTCCCCAAGGTGACAGCCGATGCGGATGGCAGTTTTCACGTTCGCTTCTTTCTACACGGTTTGAGGCATCTGGGACAGAAAGCCATCGAACGCGCAGCCAAATTAACAGTCGGTGAAGAGTTGCGCATCCTTGTAGAGTTGAACAACCCTGCCACTCGATTAGCAGTGCCATTGCTCACGGAAGATTACCAGATGATCGGCTGGGCACCGCGCTATCTTGTGGAAGACCTGATCAACTGCGTGCCCCACGCACCTGAACTTTCCGCCAAGGTTGCCCGCATCAACGTGGACGCCGCTCCACTGAATCAGCGAATCTTGATTGATTACACCGGGCGCGCCCCACGAGGCACGCAACCGATGTCCACGCCGGATTTCAAGCCGCTGCTGGATTGAGTGAAACAGAAAACATGATGCCAGACGCAGTGCCAGTCGCGGGGCGATTGGTCTTTCGCTGTTCTCAGTGAAACCGTCGAGTTGGAGCGGAGACTTTCAAGGCGGGAATTTCTGTGGCGAAGCGACAACCGGAAATTAGCCAGCCCCGAAAACTTTCGGGGCTGGTATCCGAACCCGCAAAGCATTCTGTCCTGAAAGGACGACGGCAACGCCCGGTGAGTTTTACAGCCACCAAACCGATCACGATTGACCTCGGCAATAATTACCTGCAACAAAACCATTGCTGTGCATCCCGGAAGCCGTTACAAACCAACCACACCGGATAAGGAAAACCACTCTATGACAAACACAGGGAATGTTTGGACAAACCACCACAGACGAAGATTGCCTTTTTACAAAGTCAAAACCGGCGAAGGTTGCCCTTGCCGGTTTTGTTTAAGAAACGCTTTTGAACAGGTGTATCCGCATGGCGGATAGGGAACCAGTTTGCGTTA
>JANNAO010000402.1:0-2694 GCA_031384405.1 Verrucomicrobiota bacterium
GCTCAACCAAAACGCGTTGTTCAGTCCGTTCGCGCCGTTCACTTTCATCCGCGTTTCGTAGTATCCATATTTGCCAGCGTAGATCGGCGTGGAGATGAATCCCTCCTGCCAATTCGTGCCGACGGCGACCGTGGTCAACGCCAGATTGCCATTCGTCACGCTGGCGTTGGGGCGGCTGGACAGGATGGTCCAAACATTGGTGTCGAGCTGAGTGCCGTTGAAGTTGTCCTCGAAGCAAACAATCGGCGTGGCAGAGACGACGGAATCAATTCCCACCAACAGTTCGGGCCGCATATCCACGCGCGCATCTTCATCGTCAATGTAGTCTGCGAAAAACACATTCGCATTTTCGGTGTTGCGCTTCACCATCAGATAAAGCGTCTGTGAAGAATTTGTCAGCGCGTTGCGCACCGCGTCCACCAATAAGTCCGGCCCGGTTCCGCCTGCGCTGCCCCAGAAATTTGTCGGACTGCCCCAGGTCACCAGCCGGTTGGTCGTCGTGGCGGCCGTGACAAAATAATTACGCGAGTTGCTTGAGAAATCGCCACCCACAGTCGAACCCACACCGTGCGGCACATTCCAAGTGGCATTGGTTTCATCGAATGGCGAAGAGATCCAAACCCCTTGCGTCGTGCCTGCGCCAACACCGGAATTGGTGTCCTGCGTCAGACGCAACGCCGCCATGTCCAGCAGTTGCAAGTTCGTGCCGATGACATTTGTCAGATAAGAAATATCAAACGCGATCAGGCTGCGATAGACCGGCGCGTTAGAACATCCGACGAGCAATCCGTTGCCGTTCTGCGCCGTGCCCGGCTCGTCGGAGCGAAGTGTCGTGGACGCGACAGAATAGTTTGAATTGACCAGCGTGCCATTTGTGTTCGCGCCCAAGCCTGAGCCAACGCGCAGATCGCCCGATTGAAAACTGACAAACAAGGCGGCGACAGCGGACGAAGCAGGCGTGAAAAACAAAACGGCGGCGAGCAAGGTGAGCCACCGGAACATCAGACGATGAGTTGAATCAGGCATAACAACGTATTTCAAAGAGTGCGGCAGGAATCATCTCGTTCGGTGCCGTCAGATGAATCTCCAGACAGTCTGTCGTGACCGGAGTGGAAAATTCAAGCACGCGGCGCGTCTCGTGATTGTTCACCAACTGCGCGAGCAGGCCGGGCGGATGCGTTTCAGTTGAGCCGTTGCCGTTGCCGTTCTTTTGGAGCAACTCGGTCGCATAGCCGCTCGCGCCGACGACTTTCACCGTGGCGGCGACAGGTTGCGCGGGCTTCGCGTCGCGGACGGCGCGGGGGTTCAACAACACGACGTTCGGCACGCAGAACGGCATGACGCGCTCGGGATGGCCCATCAACACGGACTCCATCGGATGATCGTAGTCGCAATCGAACATCAATTCGACACGCGAAATTTTCTGCGGCTTGGACCACGTCAGCTTGATGCACGGCTGCTCGTCCTCGAACGCCGCGACCCACGCATTCGGCTGGCGCACAGGGCGCGCGAAACCGTTGGTGAGATTCGCCACGCCGAACACATTTAGCGCGGGTGAAATCTGGCAGGCGAAGTTTTTCCCGCCGGGCCGACGTTCGGGAATCCAGAATTCAAACGCCTCGATGCCGCAGTCCGGCGGCGGTTCTTGGCGCGGCGTCTTGGCGACGGCGCGATTGAACTTTTGCGAGACGGCCAGCACGCCGGTGAGCCGCTGGTCGCTCAGGTGAATCGAGACGTGCGGGTTCGCCATCAGACAGACGAACACATAACGCGCTTCGTCAATGACCGCGCCGAAATCCAGCGCGATGCTCTGCCGCGCGCCGGGTTTGAGCGCGAGCTTGAAGGCTTTAAGTGTCACGTCGGGCGTGTGGTTGTCCGGCTTGCTGCTCACGCGCAGTTCACACTCGAGTTCTGTCGGCGCGGAAACGTCCACCAGATAAGTCACCTTGGACATTGGACCGGCCTGCACGGGGAGCATCATGGCGCGGGCGAAATCCAACGCGCGCGTTTCGCCGCACGGCTTGAGTTCGCTCAGGCTCAACTCGCTGCTCGCGGAGAGTGATGCGTTGTTGACCAAGTTGTCTTTGTCTTCCAACGCGACGCCGGGAATGTATTGCCCGCTCTGGAGCAGTTCGCGCTGCAACTCGGTGATGTAAGGCCGCGCCGTGATGTCGCGTGGATTCAAGCCGTGCCGCTTGCACAACGCGGCGGCTTGACCAACTGCCTGACCGCTGTGGGCGCACGTCGCCATCACGCGCGTCGAACCGAACGCGATGTGCGATGCGCTGATGATTCGGCCCGCGAGGAAAAGATTCTTGATGTTGCGACTGTAAAGGCTGCGATACGGAATCTGGAACACGCCCTTGGAATGCCATTGCTGGCAGCCGGGCTTTTCGCTGAAGACGCCGTCGCTCGGATGCAGGTCAATCGCCCAGCCGCCGAAGGAAACCGCGTCGGGATGCTGGCGTTGCTCGATCAAATCCTGCTGGATGATCATGTGGTCGCCCTCGAAGCGGCGGCTCTCGCGTTTGCCGGGAATCGTGCCGACCCATTCAAGCGTCAGGTTTTCCGCTTCGGGAAAATTGCCGGAGTTCTTGATGTAATTCCACACACCGTAGGCGACCTTCCACAGCTCCCACTTGATGGTTTCAGTTTCGTGAATGGTGTCGAGGTTGCCGCCCCATTCGAGCCACC
>JANNAO010000419.1:0-9959 GCA_031384405.1 Verrucomicrobiota bacterium
GGTCCATCTGGTGAATGAGCAAATCATTAACAACCATAACCGTTTTTTGGAAATGGACCGATGTAGTCGATATAGAGAGTGTCAAACGGTCTAAAAATAGACGTAGTGTACTTATGGATATGTACGGGTAGTTTGATGAAATTCATCTTTTGGCAAGACGCGCAATCGCGAATGAAGTTTCTGACATGAGTTTTCATGACAGGCCAATCTACCTCTAATTTTTTTAGTTTAGTCATTGTGCGGTCTAAGCCGCCATGTCCCACCATTGTATTATGACACATTTCAATTGTTTCCAATTGTTGGTCAGTTACAGGTGTTATTTCATGTAACGCTGATATGATGCTATCAGGATTAGCAGGAGTAGTATCCTGCAGTACCACCGGTACTGGTGTCAAGTTAGGACACAAGCGAGACATTGCGTCTGCGAGGTAGTTTTTAGAACCAGAGACATATTCAACAGTATAGGCCAGCTCTTGTAGAGCCATTGACCATCTACTGACCATACTTGATGGGTCCTGGTTTAAGAATGTTAAATTCTTATGATCTGTAAAGATCTTGAACGTTCTATCCCTTTAAAGAGAGTCAAGTTGTTTACAGCAATAGTATATTGCGTAAGCTTCTTTTTGGATAGTCGACCATTTGCATTGCGAAGCGGTCAGCGACTTACTCACAAAAGAGATCGGTTTTTTATTATTGTTTACAACTTGAAAAAGTATACCACCGATACCATAGTCGGATGCATCGGTATATAACTCGATGGGTGATTCCTCATCCAAAAAGTGGAGTAGAGGGCATCCAGCAATAGCTAGACGTATTTTATAGTAAGCTTGTTCAGCTTCTGATGTCCATTGAATGGATGATTTCTTCCTCGCATTCGGATCGATCATCCGTTGCAGAGGCGCGACTATGTCGGAATGGAACGGAACAAAATTCCTAAAATAGTTCGCCAAGCCCAGAAAACTGAGTATAGCAGTGAGGGTCTTGGGTTTCGGAAAATTTAATACCGAGTCTATCTTCTGTCTAGACATTGAAATGCCAGCAGAAGAGATTGTTCGACCGACATACTCGATCTGTTTCATACCAAATCGGCATTTCTTTGCTTTTAGGCATAGACCGGATTCGCGAAAACGTCGAAAGACCAGTTCTAGTCTCTCCAGGAACTCCTCGTGTCCTTTTGCGTAGACGATGCAATCGTCTAAATACATTTCACATTTAGTGTAAATGAGTCCATTTAGGACAACCTTAGCCATCATCTCTTGGAAATAGGATGGGGCTTGGCGCGGACCAAAAGGTAGTCTGGTGAATTGGTATACACCACAAAAGCAAATAAATGCTGTCAAGACCTTGGACTCTTCATCCATTGGTGCTTGATGGTAACCGGAAGTTAAGTCCATAACTCCGAATGTATCGGGTTGATAATGTCCGATTCTCTCAAGTAGAGCTCGAATATTCGGAAGAGGGTAACTAGACGCCTCAGTGCATTTATTCAGATTGCGGTAGTCAATGCAAAATCTGTATAGTTCCGCTGTTTTTTGTACAATTACAGGGTGACTATAATACACTGCATCCGATTTTTCGATGACTCCTGAACGTAACATCTCTTCGATGCATCGTCGTATCTCACGTTCTTTTCTTACTGTTTGTAAGCGAACGGCAGTCCTATTTCTAGGATGTTCCCATAGTTTCTTATTTGCTTTAATAACAAATGGGGGAAGATTAGCAGGTCTTGCTGCTATCTTATCTCTAAAGAGATCTGCATATTTAAGACAGAGGCGTTTATAATCTCTTATCTGGCTTTCCGTTCCTTCAAAGGTTATAGACGACAAAAAGTCCTCTGGCCCTATAGGCGGAGTATTCTGCTGGGTCTGCTCAGCGACGAATGGAGAAAAAGCATCGGTTTTTCATTATCTATCTCGTCTGATGAGATTATATCCCAAATCCGGTTATCACACCGAAGACATCCAAGCTGGCGCGAAGGCATCCAAATCAAACATCAGTGTCGTGGCGCTCGCGGATGTTTTCCCGGATCGCATGGCGAATTGTCGCAAGAACCTCGGTGCGGCTGGCGTCAATGTGCCGGACGAAAATTGCTTCACTGGTTTCGATGGCTACAAGAAGTTGCTCGCCATCCCGGAGATCAATTACGTCATCCTCGCCACGCCGCCGCACTTCCGCCCGACGCATCTCATGGCTGCGGTTCAAGCGGGCAAACATTGCTTCATCGAGAAACCCTGCGCCGTGGACGGGCCGGGCGTCCGCATCGTGATGGAAGCTGGCAAACTCGCGAAGCAAAAGAATCTCGGCATCGTCTCCGGCACGCAACGTCGTCATCTCAAGAGCTACAACGAGTGCATCAAGCGCATCCAGGACGGCGCGCTCGGCGAAATAGTCCACGGCTCATGCTATTGGAACGGCGGCGTCATCTGGACGATTGATCGCACACCGGAGATGTCCGACATGGAATGGCAGATGCGCAATTGGGGTTATTTCACCTGGCTCAGTGGTGATCATATCGTCGAACAACATCTGCACAACCTCGACATCATGCGCTGGGTCATCGGTCAAAACCCGGTGAAAGCGATGGCGATGGGCGGGCGCGCCGCGCGTCCGAATCATCCCAACTACGGCCACATCTACGATCACTTCGCCACGGAGTTCGAGTATGCGAACGGTATGAAGATGTTCAGCCAGTGCCGACAGATGGACAAGACAGACAGCAAGGTTGGAGAATTCATCGCAGGCACGAAGGGCACGAGCGATTGCAAATCTTTCATCCGCGTCACCGGTAGTCAGGCGTGGCGTTTCCGCGATCAAGACACGAATCCTTACGAGCAGGAACATCTCGATCTCATCAACAGCATCCGCGCAGGAAAACCATTGAACGAAGCGCAGGAAACCGCCGAAGCCACGCTCATGGGCATCATGGGCCGCGAATCCGCCTACAGCGGCACGATTGTGGAATGGGATCAGATGCTCAACTCGAATCATCGTCTCGGCCCGGAAAAATATGAGTTCGGCGCGCTGCCGTTCCCGGAAGTGGCTGTGCCTGGACAATACAAGGTGACGTGAACTGTTCGTTGGCAATCGTCCTTCGTCCTCGTTCTCGTCCTCGTCCTCGATTTTGAACCGTTCAATGGACGAGAACGAAAATAACAAAGTGCGATTCAACTCAGTTCAAGCAACAAACACCGTGACCAATCTCCTCGCAACACTCGCCGCTGAACTTGAACGTCTGCGCGCGGTTTCGCCACAGGTCATCAAGCACATCGTCGGCGCACACGGAGTTTCGCGCGAAGACATCGGCGCATTTCTCACTGAGGAATTGCCCAAGCTAGAAGACTACGAGATTGATCTGGTTCTCGCGCCGTTGTTCACGCCCACGCTGGCGGATCAATCCGTTTTCGCGGAGTTGCTCGGCAAAAAGTCTGTCGCCACAGATCAATGGTCAGCGTTGACTCAACAACTCACGCAACGCCCAACCCGCGCCCAACTCATCACCGAAGACGGCGCGACACACCCAGTTCCCTTGCGCGACGTGACCATCGAACGATTCACCCATCGCCTGCGCTTGGAAGGCACGATTGACGATGCTGTGTTCCAATTGATCGGCAGCCTGCCACAAATCGGAGATCGCGCGTTGCTGAAAACTGTCGCCCGCCGCGCCATCTGGGATCACGCCGGTCGCCAGGATATTTTGACGCGCTTTCTTAAATCAGTCGGCGACACGTTTCGCGCGGACGATGCCATCGCATTTTTGAAACTTGTTGAAACCTACGAGCCGACAAGTGTTGAGGAACTGCGAGCGCGGATTCCGCATTGGCAACAAGTCTTGCGGCAAGAGATCAACGAAGGCGGCGCGAAACCTTTCTTCAACGAGCGCGTCGAGGAACTCCACGGTGGTGGCCGCGACCAACGCCGTCAGGACAACTGCCGCGTTACAGCAAAGGAAACCGAACAGGCATTTCTTGAACGGCTGCAACGAGTCTTGGCTTGAATCAAACTGGAAGTCGAATCGTCGGATGCACGACCCAAACCGAAAATAAAATCCAACATGAAACCAAAATATTCCCTGTCTACTTGCATCATCACGCTGCTTGCCTGCTTGATCTCCTTCACATCAGCCCACGCAGATGATTTCAAACCTGAACCCGGCTACATCAGCCTGTTCAACGGCAAAGACCTCACCGGGTGGGGTTATCAGACGAATAACTTCGACGGCAAACTCGCGAGCGATGACGGACGTTTCTCCGCCACGAACGGCGCGCTCACGGTTCACCCGCGCGAGCCGCGTTTGATCCAGAAGATTTGGACGACACAGACATTTTCCAATGACTTCATTCTCAAGCTCGAATTCCGCGCCGCCCCCAATGCCGACAGCGGCATCTACATTCGCGGGCCGCAACTGCAATGTCGTGATTACCTCGTCGCCGGGCCTTACAAAAATCTCAAGCAATACAAGCCGCAGGACTGGAATGAAATCATCGTCATCGCCACCAACAACGTCGCCTACTGCACCTGTAATGGTGAAGTGCTGGAGGCAGCGATGAAACTTCCTGTCTCCGGCCCGATTGGATTTGAAGGCGATCGCGGCCAGATGGAATATCGCCGGGTAAGGTTGAAGGAGGTTCGGTGACCAATCCACGCATCAGATAGAATCCCGTCATCAGAATGGTCAAACACATCCTGGCCTAACCCACGAGCCGCCTTCAAGAACGCTCTGCGCAAACCCACTCGACGTCCGCCAGCCAGCCACGTTTGGTCAAGCACCGGGCAGTGCAGGCTTGAATGCGTTTCGGAATTTGTAATTGCCCCATTCCTGCGTTTGCCCTAGTTCTCTTGCGTCGGACAACAACTAACAAAGAATAGATATGAGTGGATTACTGATTGGTTTGATCGTGGTGGCCGGTTTGGTCCTCGTCGTGGCGATGTTCGTCATCGGCAAATACAACGGCCTGGTTGCTCTGCGTAATCGCTTCAAGAACGCGTGGGCGCAGATTGATGTGCAGTTGAAACGTCGTTACGACTTGATCCCGAATCTCGTCGAGACGACCAAGGGTTATCTCAAGCACGAACGCGGCACGTTGGAAGCCGTCATCGCCGCGCGCAACTCAGCTCACTCCGCCAACAACAAAGTCTCCAGCAATCCCGGCGATCCCGAAGCGATGAAGGCTTTGTCCAGTGCGGAAGGCGCGCTCGGCGCATCGCTCGGCAAACTGTTTGCGCTCACGGAAGCGTATCCCGATCTCAAGGCCAACACGTCCATGAATCAACTCATGGAAGAATTGACCTCCACGGAGAACAAGGTGTCGTTCGCGCGTCAGGCTTACAACGACAGCGTGATGGGCTACAACACGGCGCGCGAAGTTTTCCCCACGAACATAATCGCAGGCATGTTCAACTTCGGCCCGGCGGAATTGTTCTCCGTGGAAGCGCCGGAACAACGTGAAACCGTCAAGGTGTCGTTCTGAGCGATGGGTCAAACGAGTTAAATGAGTGATTGGCGCGATTCACTCGTTTAACTCATTTAACTAATCACACTCCCACATGGATTTCTTCGAGCGTCAGGACAAAGCCCGCAAGAACACGAAGCTGCTCGTGTTCTACTTCGTCATCGCGGTCGTGCTGATCGTGGCGAGCATCTATTTCGCCTCGCTGTTCATGTTTCACAGCGCGTCGAACTACCGGCATCGCGGTTACACACAGCCGTTCTCGCTTTGGAACGCGCAGATATTTCTCTATGCGGCTGGCGGAACTCTCGCCGTCATCATCGGCGGGAGTTTGTTCAAGACCGCGCAACTCTCCAGCGGCGGCAGTGCCGTGGCGGAATCCCTCGGCGGACGATTGCTTGATACGACCACCAACGATCCGCACGAACGCAAGTTGTTGAACGTGGTCGAGGAGATGGCCATCGCATCCGGCGTGCCTGTGCCGAAGGTTTATGTGATGGACGGCGAGGAAGGTATCAATGCGTTCGCCGCCGGACACAACATCAATGACGCCGCCATCGGCGTGACGCGCGGTTGCATCACCACGCTCAAGCGCGATGAGTTGCAAGGCGTGATCGGCCACGAGTTCAGCCACATCCTCAATGGCGACATGCGGATCAACCTGCGATTGATGGGAATCATCTTCGGCATCGTGTGCCTGACGGTGATCGGGCGCGTGTTGCTGCGGGCGCGCGGCAATAGTCGTGATAAGAATCCCCTGCCCTTGCTGGGCTTGGTGCTGCTGATCCTGGGCTGGGTCGGATTCATTTTTGGTCAACTCATCCAAGCGGCGATCAGCCGTCAGCGGGAATTTCTCGCGGACGCCTCGGCGGTGCAATTCACACGCAACCCGGACGGACTTTCTGGCGCACTTCAGAAGATTGGCGCGGCGCATCTGGGTTCGCAGATTGAAAACGAACACGCCGCCGAAGCGAGCCACATGTTCTTCGGTAACGCGATGAAGAGTTCGTTGTTTAATGTGTTCGCCACGCATCCGCCGTTGGAGGAACGCATCAAAGCAATCAATCCGCAGTGGGATGGAATATTCCCACAGTCGTCCTACGCCGCAGAGGAAGAGTTGGTGACAAAGAAGCCGCCGCGTCGCTCTGCGATGCCGCCGATCATTCCGGGATTCCCGACGGGCGCGGCTGGACTGGCGGGCGCGGCGGCCGTCATTCAAGCGTCCAGCGTGATGCCGAACTTGGGCAATCCAACGCCGTTGCATCTGCGTTATGCGGTGGAGTTCCGCGAATCTTTGCCGGAGAACATCCTTATGGCAGCGCGGCAGCCGCAGGGCGCATGTGCCCTGCTCTACTCTTTGATTTTGAGCGACGACGAATCCTTGCGCGCCACGCAGCTTCAAGAATTGGCAACTCAAACAAGTTCTGCGATGCGCGACCAGATCGTCGCGCTGTGGCCGGAAGTTTCCGCCGTTGTTCAACGCTCGCGGCTTCCGCTCGTGAATCTGGCTTTGCCTGCGCTGCGGCAACTGGGCGCGGATCAATTCCAGAAGTTTGCCACCACGCTGAACTGGCTGATCGAAAGCGACGAGCAGATTGTGCTGTTTGAATTTGTCCTCCAAAAAATCATCCGACATCAGCTTGAACCGCACTTCAGTCGCGCAAAACCGCCCGCCACGCAGTATTACACCATCAAGCCGCTCACACCTGATTGTGAACTACTCCTGTCAGCGCTCGCTCACACAGGTCAGACCGATCCCGGCAAAATCGCAAAAGCATTTCAAGCGGGCATTCCATACATCCGGGCAACAGGAGTGCCGTTGACGTTGTTGCCGCGTGAAGATTGTGGACTGAACGAGATCAACGAGTGTCTCGACCGTCTCGGCCTCGCCGTGCCGCAGATCAAAAAGAATCTGCTCGAAGCGTGCGTGCGAGTCGTCGGCATGGATGGCGTGATCCAGGAGAACGAAGCGGAATTGCTTCGTGGCATTGCCGAGACTCTGGACTGTCCGATGCCGCCGTTTGTAACAACGGAATAGTGGGACAGTGCTTCCATCCTGTCGCGTTGGACGAATGACTTGGATTACAACAAAACGGTAGTCACAATCGGAGATGGACAGGCAAGATGCACTGTCCCACTCGGTAATCTCCCGGAACAGGCGTCGGGATTCGTTGGCGTTTCGCAATAGAACGTGGAGACGTAGTCTTTCGCGCCGTTGGAAGCCGAAGGACAGGAGGTTGCCGCACTGGATCTCAAAACGAATCAGCGCACACATCGCACTATGAAGAAAACATTACTGACGTTAGCCATGCTGTCTGTTGCATTCGCAATCACCAGCATTCAAGCACAAGAAGCGGCAACCGCCGCACCCGCTGACACAGCGGCAACCACACCGCCTCCCGCAGCTCCGAAACAACTTTTCTCAACATCATCGCCAGAATCTCGCGCGAACTGGCAACGCCGCCTCACTCTCGGCCCCGGCGACACGATAAATTTCTCCCTCTACAACCAGCCGGACACGGTAAAACGCGATGTGGTGATCGGCCCGGACGGACGGGTGACTTTTTTACAGGCAGAGGACGTGACAGCGACCGGCGTGACGATTGATGAACTGCGCACGAAGTTTGATGCAGAGCTTGGAAAGTTTTACAACAACCCGCGCACGATCATCACACCCGGAACTTATCGCAGCAAAAAGTTTTATCTGCTGGGTGCCGTCGCCCGCAAAGGCGTGTTCCAACTGGAACGCCCCACGACGATGATCGAAGCCATCGCGCAAGCGGGCGGGCTGGAGACAGGCATGTTCGAGCAGAACACCGTGGAACTCGCCGATCTTTCGCACAGCTTCGTCATGCGTGGCGGCAAGCGATTGAAAGTGGATTTCGTGAAACTATTCCAGCAGGGCGATCTCAGCCAGAACGTCGCCATCGAACCGGACGATTACATCTACTTCCCGTCATCTTCGGCGAACCAGATATTTGTAGTCGGTGCGGTCGCTGGACAAGGCGTGGTCCCCTACTCCCAGAACGCAACGCTTATCAGCGCGATCACATCGCGCGGCGGTTTCGTGGAAAAGGCGTACCAGAGCAAGGTGCTAGTAGTACGTGGCTCGCTGGATTCTCCTGAGACTTACATCGTGGATGCCAAGGCGATCCTCGCGGGCGAGAAACCTGATTTCAGACTTGAGCCGAAAGACATCGTCTATGTGTCGCGCCGCCCGTGGGCACGAGCTGAGGAGATTCTCGATCACGCCACACTCTCATTCATCCAAGCCGCTCTCGTGACGTGGACTGGCCAACACGTCGGACCGTTCATCACTTCACCCATCGTAAATCCATGAAGAATATTTCCTCACTCTGCGGCATCAGCCTCGCGTTGGCACTCCTCACGGGTTGCCAGGTACCCAGCCACAGCGATGCACCGCGATTCAACCCGCGCGGCATGGGCGTCTTCTCCAACTCAGCGGCTGGCGTGACTCTCGGCCAGCAGCTCGATCCCGCGCTGTTGCAACCTGACCGCGACCTCTTCACGCTGGGACCGGGCGATCAGATTCAAGCTGAGATTTTGGGTCGCGCAACGTCCCGTGTGGACATGACTGTCGGGCCTGACGGAAAAATATATTTCGATCTGCTGCCCGGATTGGACGTGTGGGGATTGACCGTCGGGCAAACGAAACGGTTGCTGGAAAAAGAACTCGACGCTTACATGACCGGCTCGCAAGTGTCCGTCACACTCCGCGCCGTTGGGAGCAAACACATCTGGATGTTGGGTTCAATCCAGCAGCCCGGCACGTATCCGACGACTTCGCCCATCACGCTACTTGAAGCGATGTCGCTCGCGGGCGGCACGCGACGGGCCGCGAGTTCTACGGCCACAGTCGAGCTTGCCGATTTGCGCCACGCCTTCGTGATCCGAGGCGGACAAACGATCCCAGTGGATTTTCATCGCCTGCTCGAACAAGGCGACATGTCACAGAACATTTATCTCAAGGCAGACGACTTCGTCTATGTGCCGTCCGGCGCACAGCGAGAAATCTATCTCTTCGGCGCAGTGAGAACACCGCGCACGATGGCATTGTCCGAACATCCCACATTGATCTCAGCGATCGCGGCGGGCGGCGGGCCGTTGCCGAACGCCTACGTTTCACAAGTCGCCATCGTTCGCGGCTCATTGACGTCACCGCAGATGGCGATTGTGGACTACAACGACATCATCTCCGGGAAAGTGGGCGACATCATGCTTGAATCTCACGACATCGTTTTCGTTCCCTACTCGCCTTACCGGTTTATCACCCGTTATCTGGATAGCATCCTGTCAACGTTTGTGAACACGGTCGCGGCCAACGAAGGCGTGAATGCGTTCGGCGGCGCACGCGTCGGCGTCTCTGTGCCGGTCGGCAACTGACGATCAACCGTTGATCTACTTTCATCGAAGGCGCGGCAAGATTTGTTGGCGGGCCTTAAGATTTTAAACCCATGGTCACCGGTTCGTTTAGGTGCTGAAACAATAGGG
>JANNAO010000490.1:0-3175 GCA_031384405.1 Verrucomicrobiota bacterium
CGTCCAGTGCTGGCATCTGATTTGGCTTCTGATATTCTGCGTCCCGATTCGATGACTGAAATCTCCAACATCGCAGGCTACAAGTTTGTCACGTTGCCGAACATCCGCGCATTGCGGACGCGGTTGCTCACACTTTGCAAGACATGGAAGCTCAAAGGCACAATCCTTCTGAGCGTCGAGGGCATCAATCTGTTTGTCGCGGGCGAACAGGAGAAGATTGATTTCCTGCTCGCGGAGATTCGCAGTTTGCCGGAGTTGGCCGATTTTCAAGTGAAAGTCAGCATCACGGATCACCAACCCTTTCGCCGGATGCTGGTGCGGTTGAAGAAGGAGATCATCGCGTTCGGGGTCGAGGGCATCAATCCCGCGCTCCGCACCTCGCCCAAGCTGGCCGCGCGCGAACTCAAACAATGGCTGGACGAAGGACGCCCCGTGACGTTGCTCGATACGCGCAACGACTACGAAGTGAAACTTGGCACGTTCAAGAACGCGCTGGCGATTGGTGTGGATGCCTTCCGCGATTTTCCCGCCGCTGTCGCCAAACTTTCGCCGGAGTTGAAGGAGCAACCCATCGTGATGTTCTGCACCGGCGGCATCCGTTGCGAGAAGGCCGGGCCGTTCATGGAAGGCCAAGGCTTCAAGAAAATCTTTCAGCTCGACGGCGGCATCCTGAAATACTTCGAGGATTGCGGCGGCGCGCATTACGACGGCGAATGTTTTGTGTTCGATCAGCGTGTCGGGCTTGATCCGAGTTTGCAGGAGACGGACTCGACACAGTGTTTCCGCTGTCAGACGCCGCTCACCGAAGCCGAGCAGGCGGACGAGCGATACGTTCGCGGCCAGTCTTGTCCTTTTTGTTTCAAGACGCCTACCGAGGCGATGGCGCAAACCATCTTGCATCGTCACGAAGCCATCCGCCGCGCCACCACGCCAATGCCGGGCAGTGTGCCTTACGATAATTTCAAACCCGTGAACGTGCCGGAATCCTGCGAGGGCAAAACATTGCTCGATGCCTTGTGCTGCGTGGTGAAACATCTCTCGCCGGAGTTTTGGCGCGCGGAGTGTGAACGCGGACTGGTGATGACGCGGCAAAACGAAGCGGTTCGCGCGGATCAAATCGTGCGCGCGGGCGAGCGGTTTCTGCACAAGTTCCCCAACGTGACCGAGCCGGACGTGAATGGTGCGGTGGAAATTTTGCACGAGGACGAGGCGTTGATCGTGCTGAACAAACCTGCGCCGTTGCCGATGCACGCGGGTGGAAGATTTTATCGCAACACGCTCCAGAACATTCTCAACTCAGTCTATCACCCGCAGAGGCCATTCCCCGCGCACCGGCTCGATGCGAACACGACCGGCGTGGTGCTGGTCACACGCACGCGACACTTCGCGGGGAAGCTGCAGCCACAGTTCGCGCGGGGTCAGGTGCAAAAGTTTTATCTCGTGCGCGTGAAAGGGCAGCCGAAGGACGACGTGTTCTTCTGCGACGCTCCCATCAGTGCGGAGTCTGGCGAACTCGGTTCGCGCTCGGTGGACCACGAGGGTGGATTGGAATCGCGCACGGAGTTTCGCGTGATCCAGCGCAACGATGACGGCACGACGCTACTCGAAGCGCGACCACTGACCGGGCGAACGAATCAGATCCGTGTCCACTGCGCGCACTTGGGTTTTCCGATCTCCGGCGATGCCGCCTATCTCGGCGGCGATCAACTCGGCACGATGCAGACGCTCGCGGTGGGTTCGCCGCCGCTTTGCCTGCACGCGTGGCGGGTGAAGTTTGTTCATCCGTTGACGCGATTGCCTGTGGAGTTTGTCGCGCCTGCGCCAGCATGGGCGGATTGTTGTGAAACGAAAGAGGCGATTCAAACCGTGTGAACATCGTGCAACACGTATCTGAATTAAAGCAAAGGCGCAAAGGGGCAAAGACGCAATCCGACGGAGTGCGTCCGTCCCCGGGCGCAGCAGCGTGGTTGATTTCAAGGGTGTCGAATACCAGCAAGCGACTGGATGTAGAACATTGCTGTGGCCGAGGACGGCCACACTCCGGGGTTTTCATCTGCAAGCCGCTGAGTTATTTATTTATCGTCGTTCTCACAGTTCTCTCCACGCGCGCCCTCGCTGAAATCAGCGTCACCAATCGTCCGTTCGCAGGCATCGCTATTTTTTCCGAAACGCGTACGAATCCGCCGACGCGATTGTTTGTGGCGGAGATTGATCTGACAAATCCTCACATCCAACTCCACGTCGCTCCCGGCGGAGCGGATCCTGATGGCGACGGCAAATGGGAGACCACGTTGATGCGTCCGACGATGATCGCCGAACGCGAGAAGTTTGCTCTGGTGGTGAACGGAGACTTTTATGAAGTGCCGCGCGTGGAGGAAGGCGGGGCGACCAATCTTGTTTATCGCGTCGCGGGCTGGGCTGCGGTACACGGCCCTGCGGCGAGTTCCGGCAAAGTTTGGTCCACCAGCAAGGAGACGCGCCCGTGTCTGGTTGTGGGCAAGGATGGAAAGGTGACCATCCGTCACATCAGCCGACCGAAGACAAACGATTGGGAAGTGGTTTCGGGCAATGTGATGCTCTTGAGAGATGGCAAAGTTGTCCCGCACGAAAACAAAGTACGTCACCCGCGCACGGTTGTGGGGCTGAACAAGCAGGCGACGAAAATGATTTTGCTGGTCGTGGACGGGCGCAAGCCTGGCGTCGCTGTGGGAATGAACTACGATGAACTCACGGCGGAGATGTTGCGGCTGGGTTGCGATGACGCGCTGAATTTGGATGGTGGCGGCAGTTCGGTGCTGGCCGTGCGCGATGCGGTAAAGAAGGAGTTCAGAATCCTCAACGCACCAACGGACGGCCGCGAGCGTGCAGTGGCGAATGTGCTGGGGGTGACGGTGGAAGCTGCACTGAAACGGTGAGTCCGATCTTCCCTTGTCTTTGGTGGCTTCGACTCATGGATTCCGCTCAGGCTGATTGCTCTCAGAATTTTTAGCAATTTTCAGAAATTCCCTTCAGTCCCCTACTCTTTCCGCCGATGAATCCTGTGACGCGGCAGAACGGACTCTGCCAGCAACAACAAAGCAACACGGCCTCCCCGCCGAACACGAATCATGGGTCTATTTGATACATTCAAGAAATCCGTCAGTGCCAAGGAAACGGCCAGCACGGCAACTCAGAA